>NZ_JAALDV010000422.1:0-2831 GCF_014145045.1 Dietzia sp. DQ12-76 | reverse complement strand
GTGCCGCATGAAGGGGGGGACGTCGATGTCGTCGTCCTCGTCCCGGCGGCGCGATCCCTGGGAACCCGCGCCGGCCTGACCCGACTCACGGCGCTCCTCTCGTCGCCCGCCGTCGAGGGGGGTCGATCCGAGCCCGGGGGCACCACCGGTTTCTCCGGACCCTCCCGGGACCTCCTCGTCGTCGAGGTGGTGGCGGCCGCGCCGCGACTGGCCCGAGCCGGAGGTCTGCCGGGAGCCGCCCTCGAACCCGGCGGCGATGACGGTCACCCGCACCTCGTCGCCGAGGGAGTCGTCGACGACGGTGCCGAAGATGATGTTGGCGTCGGGGTGCGCCTCCTCCTGGACGAGGGTCGCGGCCTCGTTGATCTCGAACAGGCCCAGGTCACTGCCGCCGGCGATCGACATGAGTACGCCCTTGGCGCCCTCCATCGTCGTCTCCAGCAGCGGCGAGTTGATGGCGGCCTCGGCGGCCTTGTACGCCCGACCCTCGCCCCGCGAGGAACCGATCCCCATGAGCGCGCTGCCGGCCCCGGACATGACGCCCTTGACGTCGGCGAAGTCGACGTTGATCACGCCGGGGGTGGTGATGAGGTCGGTGATTCCCTGGACGCCGTTGAGGAGGACCTCGTCGGCGGTCTTGAAGGCCTCCATCATGGACACGCCGGCGTCCCCGAGCTGGAGCAGCCGGTCGTTGGGGATCACGATAAGGGTGTCGCAGGCCTCGCGCAGGCCCTCGATCCCCGCCTCGGCCTGTCCCCCGCGACGCTTGCCCTCGAAGGAGAACGGGCGGGTGACGACGCCGACGGTGAGCGCGCCGAGCTTGCGCGCGATGGCCGCGACGACCGGCGCGCCACCGGTGCCGGTACCGCCGCCCTCCCCGGCCGTGACGAAGACCATGTCCGCACCCTTGAGGACCTCCTCGATCTCGTCCTTGTGGTCCTCCGCCGCCTTGCGCCCGACCTCCGGGTCGGCCCCGGCACCGAGGCCGCGGGTGAGTTCGCGACCGACGTCGAGCTTGACGTCGGCGTCGGACATGAGGAGCGCCTGAGCATCGGTGTTCACCGCGATGAACTCGACGCCCTTGAGGCCCTCGTCGATCATCCTGTTCACGGCGTTGACACCGCCGCCCCCGATTCCGACGACCTTGATGACTGCGAGGTAGTTGTGCGGTGAGCTCATCGAGGCCCGGCCTTCCTTTGGGGTGTCGTGCTCGGTTGCATGCTGTCTCGACGAAAGACTGTCGCCCAACCCTCACCCTCTACTTGAGGGTTAAAGTTGCTGGTCAGAGGCGGTTTCCGCCGTCGGGTCACACGGTAGGGGCACCGGCCCCGCCCGTCCACGAGGCTCGCGGGCGTGTCGGTCTACCGCGACGCCGGCAGTGCCGGATTGGAGACGTTCCAGATCTCGCCGGGCTGCTCGAGGACCATCTGCAACGCGACCGCCTTCTCGTGGTCGCGGCCGGCGGCCCCCCACTCGACGATCCGGCCGTCGACGAGAGTGAGCACGATCGACGCCGGCGTCTCGACGTCGACCGACGCGATCTCCTGGCCCGCGGTCCCCCGGACCTCCGCGAAGACGATCGAGAGGTCACGGACGATCCCCGGCAGGTCGGAGCGGGCCTCCTGCCCCACGGTGAGTTCCGGCGTGCCGGGAGGCGGGTCACCCTGTCCGAAGTCGATCCCCTGACCGTCGACGAGATGCCGTGCGCCGTCGACCTCGACCACGACCAGGGCCGTCCGTTCGATGAGCGAGATCCGCAGGGTCGACGGGTAGTCGCGGGTGACCGTGACCTGGTCGACCCTGGGGATCCCCGCGACACGCCGCGCCACCGCGTGGGTGTCCACCTGGAGCAACGGGGTACCGGGGGACACCGCCGCCCGCTCGGTCACCGCCTCCACCGGGATCGTGCTGGTCCCGGTCACCTGGACCTGCCGGACGGAGAACACCGGCAGGAAGTACATCGCGATGTACCCGACCAGCAGGACGACCAGGGCCACACCGAGCCCGATGTAGATGCGGTTGGTACGGCGACGCCGCCTGCGCAGGGTGGCCCGGACCGCGGGATCCGAGTGGCGCACCCGCTCGTCGGAGCGACGGACGGCGGCCGCGGCGAGCCGTCGGTCGGGATCATCCGACGTCGTCGGATCCACCGCGTCCTCGCGTGGCTCATCGGTCACCGCGGTGTCCCCCTCACGAGGTGGCCCTCGTCATGACCCCGTCCCGCTCCCCGTGGGCCCGGCCACGATCCTCGGGCCGAGCGTCGTGATGTCCCCGGCCCCGAGGGTGAACACCACGTCGTCGGGCCGGACGACCTCGAAGACCGTGGCCAGGGCCGTGTCGAGGTCGGGCACGTGGTGGGCGGGGGAGCTGACGTGGCGGGCGACGAGTCCGCCGTCGACACCCGGCTCGGGCTGCTCACGCGCGCCGTACACATCGAGCACCACCACCTCGTCGGCGAGGGACAGGGCCCGCCCGAACTCCTCGGCGAAGATGCGGGTCCGGGAGTACAGGTGGGGCTGGAACACGGCGATCAGACGGCCGCCGTCCGCGGAGACGATCTCCCGCCCCGCGCTCAACACCGCCCTGACCTCGGTGGGATGGTGCGCGTAGTCGTCGAAGACCCTCGCCCGACCACCGCGGACGGTCGCCGTGCCCTTGGGCTCGAAGCGTCGGCCCACTCCCCCGAAGCCGGACAGGCCGGCCAGGAAGTCCTCGACGTCTATCCCGGCGTCCCCCGCGACCTCCCGGGCGGCGAGCAGGGCCGCGAGGGCGTTGAGCGCCATGTGGCGGCCCGGGGTACCCACGTGGAGGTCCCCGCGCGGGCGGCCGTC
>NZ_JAALDV010000421.1:0-1533 GCF_014145045.1 Dietzia sp. DQ12-76 | reverse complement strand
GCGGGCGTCGACCGGGCCGGCCAGCCCACGCGGGCCCGGTTGGTCCTGTTCCGCAGGCCGCTCACCCGCCGCGCGCCGGGTGGGGACGACCTCCGCGACCTCATCTACTCCGTGCTGGTGGAACTGGTCTCACAGCATCTGGAGATCTCCCCCGACGACGTGGAGGCCGGCCCCGGCGAGGAGTGACCCGCCCGGGCAGGATCACATCACTGTCACCCTCACATCACGGCGTCACGCTTGATCCGACGACGTTCGCGCTCCGACAGTCCACCCCAGATGCCGAATCGCTCGTCGTTGGCCAGGGCGTACTCCAGGCACTCTGCCTTGACCTCGCATCCCGTGCAGATCTTCTTGGCCTCGCGGGTCGAGCCGCCCTTCTCCGGGAAGAAGGCTTCAGGATCGGTCTGCGAACACAGTGCCCGCTCCTGCCAGCTCTCCTCCTCGTCCTCCGCGAAGAGCGCGCCGGTGCCGAGGTCGACCAGGGCCAGTTCGGGTCCCGCTGCGGTGCGTGACTGTCGATCCACGGTCATCCCCTCGTGTTACGTTGCTCGTCGCTCGTGCGTCTGCCCGGCCCCGCGTGCCGCTCAGATACGAATGACACACCTGTGATTACACACATGCGAGTCGTCCAGGTCAAGCGAATTCGGGGATACCTAGCATTTCCGTGCGCCGCGCGCGGCAGTGACACGCCGGATCTGGTGTGGCGTGGAACACCCTCGGATCGGGGTGGTCGCCCGGAACGCCCGGCCGCCCTGCCCGCGCCGCGACCCCGTCACTACGCTTGGTCGACGTGAGGATCTGTGTAGTGGCCGGTGGCGTCGGTGGCGCCCGTTTCCTGCTCGGCGCACGTCGCCTTCTCGGACTGGACCCTGCCCCGGCAGGTCGGGGCACGCCGGGACGGGAGGCCGATCCCCACCACGCCGCCCCCACACACCGCCTCGACGCGGTGGTCAACGTCGGGGACGACGCGTGGATGCACGGTGTCCGGATATGCCCCGACCTCGACACCTGCATGTACACCCTCGGCGGGGGCATCGATCCCGATCGCGGGTGGGGTCACGCGGGCGAGACGTGGAACTGCCGCGATGAACTCGCCGCCTACGGCGTCCAGCCCGACTGGTTCGGTCTCGGGGACAAGGACCTGGCCACGCACCTGGTCCGTACGCAGATGCTGGGGGCCGGGTATCGGTTGACCGACATCACCGAGGCGCTGTGCACCCGCTGGTCGCCCGGCGTCCGTCTGCTGCCGGTGACCGACGACCGCTGTGAGACTCACGTCGTGGTCCCCGGCGGCCCCGACGACGAGCAGGGTTCCGGCGAGCGGGCGATCCACTTCCAGGAGTGGTGGGTCCGCCACCGGGCGCAGCTGCCGGCCTCGGCGTTCGTGCAGATCGGCGCCGAGGCGGCCCGGCCCACCCCGGAGACCCTCGAGGCCATCGCGGAAGCCGACCTCGTCGTCGTCGCCCCCTCCAACCCCGTGGTCTCCGTCGGCGCGATTCTCGCCGTCCCCGGGATCCGGGCCGCGCTGCGGTC
>NZ_JAALDV010000420.1:0-2489 GCF_014145045.1 Dietzia sp. DQ12-76 | reverse complement strand
ATCGCGCGCGCCGCCCGCGTCGCCGACACCCCGGCCGGCCGGGGCGGGAGCCGGTCGATCCTCGTCGAGGTACCTGAATCCGACGCCGCCCGGGTGGCCTCGCACGCCGCCGGGACACCGCTGGCGATCCTGGTGCACGGGTGACCGCGGCAGGGATCGTGCTGGTAACGTCCCTGCGGTTCAGATCGGCGCGAACGTACGCACACGTGGTGGACCACGCCGCGTCTCCAGGGAGGGGTGCAGGATGCTCAAGGGCTTCAAAGACTTCATCATGCAGGGCAACGTGATCGACCTGGCGGTCGCCGTGGTCATCGGCACGGCGTTCGCGTCGATCGTCGACGCCTTCACCAGCGCGATCATCAACCCGCTGATCGCACTGTTGGGTGGCAACAGCGAGATCGGGTTCGCCGTCCAACTACTGGACAACAACCCCGAGACGCGGATGGACTTCGGGTTGCTGCTCACCGCGATCATCAACTTCCTGCTGATCGCCGCGGTCATCTACTTCGTCCTGGTGGGGCCGATGAACAAGCTGAAGGAGGCCGCCGCCAAGCGCAAGGGTGTGGATGCCCCCGCCTCGGACAACGACCTCCTGGTGGAGATCCGCGACCTGCTCGCAGGGCGTCCGCTCAGCCATCCGTCGGACCCGCGGAACCCGTCCGGCGAGTCCTGACCCCGCACCCGGGCAACTCACCCGTGGTGGGGAGGGCGTTGCTCCCTCCACCAGTCGTCGCCGAGCCGGCCGTCCTCGTCGCGGACCTCGTCGGATGTGGTCCGAGGCAGGACCTCGCCGAACACCTCGTCGATCCGGGCGCTGTCTGTCCCGGCGCCGTCCTGCGGCCCGCCGTCCTCGACCCGCCGGTCGGTCACCACTCGTCGATCGCGGACAGCTGAGCCACCACGTACGAGACCAGCGGGCACAGCGTCGCCATCCCGTCACGGATCGCGGCGCGGCTCGGCGCGAGGTTGGCGACCACCGTGCTCCCGGACACCCCGACCAGACCGCGGGAGACGATCGAGTCGACGGCCCCGGCCGTGAGGCCTGACGACCGGACGGCCTCGGCGATGCCGGGCAGTCGCTGGTCGAGGATCTCCTCCGTCACCTCGGGGGTGATGTCCCGCGGTCCGACTCCGGTGCCGCCGACGGTCACCACGAAGTCGAAGCCGCCCACCACAGCGGTCTCGAGTGCCTTGCGGACCTCGGCCTCGTCGGCGGCCACTCCCACGACGCCGCCCACCAGGAACCCCTCCTCCTCGAGCAACTCGGTGACCAGCGGGCCGATCGTGTCCTCCCGGCCGTCCAACCGGTCGGTGACCACCACGACCATCGCGCGACCGGCGATAGGGGTGTCCGCCGGCTCGGTGGCCGTGGGGTCGAAGTCCACGTCAGTCTGGAGCCTGCGCCCACCGGGTAGAGACCTCGGGTCGAATCTCGTGCTCATCTCGCCTCTCCCAGTACCACGTCGACAGTCCTCGGCTGATCGCCCACACGAGAAGCATAGGTGACGGAGACCGTCTCCCCGGGGGCCCTCGAGCGGATGGCGGCGACCAACGCGTCGCCGCTCTCGATCACCCGGTCTCCGACCCCGGTGATCACCGCCCCCTCCTCGATGCCCGCCTGCTCGGCGGGCCCCCCCGCCTCGGTGGTGCGCACCAGCGCGCCGCTGATGTCCCGCTGGTCGCTCACCGTGACCCCGAGAACCGCACGGGTGGCGAAACCCTGCTTGATCAGCTGATCCGCGATCCGCCGGGCCTGGTCGACCGGGATGGCGAAGCCCAGGCCGATGGATCCCGCGTTCCCGGATCCCAGCGATGCGATGGCCGAGTTGATGCCCACCAGTTCGCCGTTCATGTTGACCAGCGCGCCACCGGAGTTGCCGGGGTTGACCGCGGCGTCGGTCTGGATGGCGTCGATCACCGTGCTCTGGTCGGACTGCGCACCGCCGGCGCGCACCGGCCTGTCGAGCGCGGAGACGATGCCGGTGGTCACGGTGCCGGACAGACCGAGCGGAGAGCCCACCGCGGCGACGGCCTGGCCCTCGTCGAGGGTCGCGGAGGACCCGAGTGCGATCGGGGTGAGCGACCGGTCGGTCTCCGCCCTGATCACGGCGATGTCCGTCGCCGGATCGGTACCGACGATCGTCGCCGGGGCCCTCGACCCGTCGTGGAAGCGCACCTCGATCTGGCCGCCGGCGGCACCCAACGCGATGACGTGGTTGTTGGTGATGATCAGACCGTCCGGGGTGAGGATCACGCCGGATCCCTCACCCCGCCCGGCCTGTCCGCGGACATCGATCGAGACCACGCTCGGCAGCACCGTGTCGGCAACGGACTCGACGGTGCCGTCCGGGGCCTGTCCCTCGGGCTGCGTGGCGGAGATCGGGGAGGCGAGCCTGGCGCCGTCGCCCCCGCCGGCCACCGTCGCGCCTATCCACCCGCCCAGGCCACCCGAGACCAGCATCGCCGCCACCAGGCCGGCGACCAGCAGG
>NZ_JAALDV010000419.1:0-1062 GCF_014145045.1 Dietzia sp. DQ12-76 | reverse complement strand
CGCCGACCGCGACCCCGGACCCCCGGACCCGGAGCCGTCGTGGGGACCCGGCTCCTCGCCTGGTGCGATCGACCCGGGCGTGGCGCGACCCGCCCGGAGAGCCTGCGAGGCAGTGGTCGTGTTGTCCATCAGTGTGCCTCCTCGAGTGCCTGGGAAACCTCGCCGACGAGGTTGATGTAGTCAGCCGAGTAGCGGACCTCGGGGTCGCGGGGGACGTCGAAGGGAACCTCGACGGAGTGGATGATGCGACCGGGTCGGCCGGACATCACCACGACGCGGGTGGACAGATACACCGCCTCCGACACCGAGTGCGTGATGAAGAGGCCCGCGAAGCGCTTGGCGGCGAACAACCCCAGGAGTTCGTCGCCGAGTCGTTGCCGCGTGATCTCGTCGAGCGCGCCGAACGGCTCGTCGAACAGGAACAGTTCCGGCTCGAGCGTGAGCGACCGCGCCAGCGACACCCGCATCTTCATGCCGCCGGACAGCTCGCGCGGCAGGGACCGCTCGAAACCGGACAGCCCCACGAGGTCGATCGCCTCCTGCGCCCGCCGACGCCGCTCGGTCTTGCCGATCCCGTCGAGCTCGGCCAGCATCTCGACGTTCTGCGCGACGGTGCGCCACGGCAACAGCGTGGCGTCCTGGAAGACGTACCCCACCCGGTCGGTGCCGGTCTGCATGTAGCCGTCGGTGTGTTCCGCGAGCCCCGAGGCCAGGCCGAGGAGCGTGGATTTGCCGCAGCCCGAGGGCCCCACCACGCTGACGAACTCGCCCGCCCCCACGCGCAGATCCACGCCCTCGAGCGCGCGCGTGCCGTTGGGGTAGGTGACGCCGACGTCGGAGAACCCGAGGATCTCGGCACCCGGTCGCAGGGCGGGGCGGGCTGGGGTCGTCATGGCAGCTCCTGGAGGTCGGGAGAGTGGTTCGGGGGGTGGAAGGGGTCGACGACGACGGACGCCCTCGCGGACACGACGCGGCCCGCGCGCAGCACGATCCGGTCCACGGGGGCGTCGGCGATCACGTCGTCGAGCCCGCTCGCGCGCACGAGCAGCAGGTCCGCGCGAC
>NZ_JAALDV010000418.1:0-5991 GCF_014145045.1 Dietzia sp. DQ12-76 | reverse complement strand
TCCGCCGCAGCGCGCTCGCCGCGGACAGGGTCATCGCGTCCGCCTCGACCGCCAACGGCGCGTCGGCGGGTCCGCGTCGACGTCCGAGAACCCCCGCGACGTACTCGCGCGAGATCACGTGCCCGACATCCGGGGCCTGCTCGACGACCTGGAGTTCGTACCGCGAATCCGTGCACAGGACGGCCTCGCCGTCGTCCTCCACCAGAACGGCCCCCCCGGACCCGCGGAACCCGGTCAGGTAGGCGATGTTCCGGGGGTCGGTCACGAGGAGTGCGGCAGCGCCCGCCTCCGCGGTCGCGGAGGCGACTGCGCGCCGACGGTCCGCCAGCCGGTCACTCACAGCAGCACCCCGCCGCCGCTGGGCTTGTTACCCTCCGAGATCGCGGCGTAGGCCGCGGTCATGAGGGACGGGTCGGGAGCCTCCATCCGTGCCGGACGGGCCAGTCCGTCGAGGACCACCAACCGGAGGAATCCGGAGTGGTTCTTCTTGTCCCCGGACATCAGCTCGAGCAGCCGGGGGAAGGCGTCATCGTGGTATCCGGTGGGCAACCCCAGGGAGGACAGGATCGACGCGTGTCGGTCCGCCGTCGCGTCGTCCAGACGCCCCGCCAGCCGGGCAAGCTCCGCCACGAAGCACATCCCCACGCTCACGGCCGCCCCGTGCCGCCAGCGGTACTGCTCACGGCGCTCGACCGCGTGCCCGAGTGTGTGACCGTAGTTGAGGATCTCCCGGGGACCGGACTCCTTCAGGTCCCGGCCCACCACGTCGGCCTTGACCTGGACACTGCGTCGGATGAGGTCGACGATCGTCTCCCCGGTCGGGTCGAGCGCGGCCTGCGGGTCCGCCTCGATGAGGTCGAGGATCCCCGGGTCCGCGATGAAACCGCACTTGACCACCTCCGCCATGCCCGAGATCAGCTCGTTGCGCGGAACCGATTCGAGGGTGGCGGTGTCGACGAAGACGGCGGCCGGTTCGTGGAAGCTCCCCACCAGGTTCTTGCCTGCATCGGTGTTGATCCCGGTCTTGCCCCCCACGGCGGCGTCCACCATGGCGAGCAGCGTGGTGGGGATGTGCACCACGCGCACCCCGCGCATCCAGGTGGCGGCGACGAATCCGGCGAGGTCCGTCGCCGCCCCGCCGCCCAGGCTCACCACGGTGTCCTTGCGGCCCAGCCCGATCTTGCCGAGCACGTCCCAGCAGTACCCCGCCACGGCGAGGTCCTTGCCGGCCTCCGCGTCGGGGATCTCGACGCGGTGCGCGTTGACGCCGGCGGCGGCGAGTTGCTCCCGCAGCAACTCGGCGGTCTGCGTCAACGGCGGCTGATGGAATATCGCCAGGTTCCGCGACTCCGAGCACGCCTCGAGGATCTCCGGCAACAGTCCGCGGCCGATCACCACCGGATAGGGGGCGGCGGACCGCACATCCACCACCACGGGCTCGGTGGTGTCTCGGTCTCGGTTCATGAAGGACTCCCGCTCATCGTTCGACTGATCTCACTTCTCGCCGGACTCACGATCGGTCCGCCGCGCTGCGCGCGTGCGGGTCACCGGACTCGAGTCTGTCGACGATCTCCGTCACCACCTTGCCCGAACTCCTGCGCTCGGTGCTCACGGTCGACCACGCGACCTCCCGGTAGAGCGGCGCCCGCTCGGTCAACAACGCCTGGTACCGCGCCGTCACGTCACCGCCGGCGAGGAGTGGGCGACCGGCGCCCCGGGACCTGCGCACCCCCTCGGCCACCCCGATCGTCAGATGGATCACGCGGTGACCGCGGAGCCGGCCGCGGGTGGTCGCCGACAGCACGGCACCGCCCCCCAGCGAGAGGACCCCGCTGAAGGTCTCCAGCGCCTCCCCCACGACCCTCTCCTCGATCGCGCGGAACGCGGGTTCACCCTCCTCCGCGAAGATCTCGGGAATCGACCGCCCCTCGGCCTCCTCGATCATCTGATCGGCATCACGGAACGGAACGTCGAGCCTGCGGGCCAGCTTGCGCCCGATGGTCGTCTTGCCGGCACCCGGCGGACCCACCAGGACGGCGACCGGCCGTGCCGGGTGGTTCATGCCGGATCCGAGTCCCAGTCCAGTCTCGCCGCCACGGCGTCGAGGTACCCTTGCGCGTTGCGCCGGGTCTCCGACACCGAGTCCCCGCCGAACTTCTGCAGGACAGAGCGTGCGAGGACCAGCGCGACCATGGATTCCGCGACCACCCCGGCGGCGGGGACCGCGCAGACATCGGAGCGCTGGTGGATGGCGGTGGCGCCGGATCCGTCCGCCATGTCGATGGTGCTCAGCGCGCGCGGCACCGTGGAGATGGGTTTCATGGCGGCGCGGACCCGCAGGACCTGCCCGTTGGTCATCCCGCCCTCGAGTCCACCCGCGCGGTTGGTACGGCGTTCCACGCCGTCGTCGCCCCGCACCATCTCGTCGTGCGCGACGCTGCCCCGGCGACGCGCGGTCTCGAAACCGTCGCCGACCTCGACCCCCTTGATCGCCTGGATCCCCATGAGGGCTCCCGCAAGCTGGGCGTCGAGGCGCTCCTCGCCGGACACGTGCGAACCGAGTCCGATGGGCAGCCCGTGGACGACCACCTCGACCACGCCCCCGAGCGTGTCCCCGGCCTTCTTGGCGGCCTCGATCTCGGCGATCATGGATTCCCCGCTCGCGGTGTCGAAGGCACGCACGGGACTCTCGTCGATGACCGGCAGGTCGGCGAACGTGGGTTCGGGCCCGGTGTAGGGATCGGAGGCGCCGATGGAGATCACGTGCGAGAGGACCTCCACGCCCAGGACCTCACGCAGCACCGCCCGCGCGACCGTCCCCGCCGCGACCCTGGCCGCGGTCTCGCGTGCGCTGGCGCGTTCCAGAACCATGCGGGCGTCGTCGAAGTCGTACTTCACCATCCCGGCGAAGTCGGCGTGGCCCGGGCGAGGTCTGGTGAGGGTGGCCGCGCGGGCCTTGTCCTCGATCGCATCGGGGTCGATGGGATCCGCCGACATGATCGTGTCCCACTTGGGCCACTCGGTGTTCCCGACCTCGATCGCCACGGGCGAGCCCATGGTGCGACCGTGGCGGACGCCGGCCAGCACCCTGACCGCGTCGGCCTCGAACTTCATCCGGGCGCCGCGGCCGTAGCCCAGGCGGCGACGGGCGAGCTGCGCCGCGATCTGGTCGGTCGTCACCTCGACACCCGCGATGACGCCCTCGACGATCGTCACCAGGGCCTGGCCATGCGATTCTCCGGCGGTGGTCCACTTCAGCACGTCGCCGATCATCCCACGTCCGGGTCCCACCCGGCACATCAGGCCCGCCGGGCCGCCGGCGTCCGGGTGCGCGAGGCGACCGAGGCCCGGTGCGGGGTGGTACCGGTGAGTCGCCGGAACGCGTGGATGAAGCTCGACGCCTCGGCATATCCCAACCGGATGGCGACGTCCTCGACGGACAGCAGACCGGTAGCCAACATGCGGTCTGCCAACTCGACCCGGACGTCGTCCAGCAGGCGTTGGTAGGAGGTGCCCTCCTCCGCCAGACGCCTCCGCAACGTCCGTGGACTCACCCCCAGTTCGGCGGCCACCGACGACATGGGTGCCCCCTGGGAGAGACGTCCGGTGATGGCGACGCGGACCCGGCTGCTCACCGGCCCGCGGTTTCGTCGGGTGGCGGCGAGGTCTCTGCAGAGCGCCTCCGCCACCGCCACCGTGGCGGCACTGCCCTGGGGGAGCGGACTGTCGAGGTGGGCGGCGTCGAATACGGCCGTGACCCCGACCCCGCCCTCGGACGACGACGCCACCGGCCCCAGTCGTTCACCGTAGGCCTCGAGGGTGGGCGCGGATCGGCCACCGCGGAACACGACCTCGGTGAAAGGCAGGCCGCCGGGGACGAGGTCGCCGAGAACGGAGTGGATCGCGAAGAGATCCCTGTCCACCAGGAACTCGCGGACGTCCCCCGGAAGGGTCGTGCCCCCCAGGCGGGCCTCGATCCGGTCCCCGGTCGTCTCCACCGCGATCGTGCTGAAGATGTAGCTCAGGTCGATGAAGCGCAGTGTCGTGGCGATCACCTCGCGGAGTGTGGGGCTGGACAGCAGGGCGTATCCGAGGATCCCGAAGGTCGTCAACCGGTAGGCGGACCCGACCTCGGCGGCGAGCGCGGGACGGTGTCCCGCGGCCGTCCGGAGGTTGCGGATCGCGGCCAGCTCGCTCTGCGGCGCCACCAGCAGGTCGGGGTTCGCCAGGTCAGTGGGGCTCAGCCCGACCCCGCGCAGGATCGCCCCCGCCTCGATGCCGAGAGCGCCGCCCGCCTCGACGAGTACACCGATACCGGTGGCCGATCGGGGGAAGTCCCAGTGCGGCACGGCGGGATCCTCCCAGGAGTTCATGGCCGGAATTATGGATTATCAGGCCGGGAAAGTCTGTGGCCACGCCGGGCCGGCG
This sequence comes from Dietzia sp. DQ12-76, assembly GCF_014145045.1. Lineage (NCBI taxonomy): Bacteria > Bacillati > Actinomycetota > Actinomycetes > Mycobacteriales > Dietziaceae > Dietzia > Dietzia sp. DQ12-76. The sequence continues at coordinate 1,563 of NZ_JAALDV010000418.1, read as the reverse complement.
TCATACGGTCTCATCATGACTCCTTCCCCCTCCCCCACGCAGACCACGCGACGGCGACCCCGGGTCCTCATCATCGGCGCGGGATTCGGCGGCCTGGGTGTCGCCTACGAACTCACCCGTGGCGACCTCGCCGACGTGACGATCCTCGAGAAGGCCGACGACGTGGGCGGGGTGTGGAGGGACAACACCTACCCGGGAGCGGCGTGTGACGTGCCGTCGAACCTCTACTCGTACTCGTTCCACCGCAAGACCGACTGGGGCCGTCGCTACGCGGAGCAACCCGACATCCTCTCCTACATCCGTGAGACCGCAGACCGGTTCGGTCTCCGTGACAAGGTGCGCACGGGGACCGAGGTGACCTCGGCGACCTTCGACGAGGACACCGCCACGTGGACGGTCCTCACCGACTCCGGCGACACCTTCGAGGCCGACGTCCTGGTTCCGGCCGTCGGCCAGCTGTCCCGGCCGGCCTACCCGGACATCCCGGGGCTCCAGACGTTCGCGGGGCCGTCATTCCACTCCGCTCGGTGGCGTCACGACGTCGACCTCACCGGCAAGCGGATCGCCGTTCTCGGGACCGGGGCCTCGGCGATCCAGTTCGTCCCCCGCATCCGCGAGGCCGCCTCCCATGTGACGGTCTTCCAGCGCTCGGCGCCGTGGGTGGTGCCCAAGCCGGACCGGGCCTACACCGACACCCACCGTGCCGCCTTTGCCCGGGTTCCCGGCCTGATCCCCGCGATGCGCGGTGCCATCTGGGAGACCACCGAGGCGATCGGCCTGGCCCTGACCTCCGCGCGGCCGCTGGCCCGGATCCTGAGCGGGCTGGCCAGAGCCAATCTCAGGCTGACCGTCAGGGATCCCGCGTTGCGAGCCGCGCTCACCCCGACCGAGCCGATCGGGTGTAAGCGGATGCTGTTCAGCAACGGGTGGTACCCCGCGCTCGCCCAGCCGGACGTCGACGTGGTGACCGACGGCATCGCCGAGGTCGTGCCCGACGGCATCGTCACCGTGGACGGACAGCTGCACCCCGCCGACGTCATCATCTACGGCACCGGTTTCAAGGCCACCGAGTTCCTGGCACCCATGACCGTGCGAGGGCGAGGGGGACGGGACCTGCACGAGCAGTGGCGTGAGGGCGCCCGCGCCTACCTCGGGATGGCCGTGCAGGGTTTTCCCAACATGTTTCTCGTCTACGGCCCCAACACCAATCTCGGGAGCAGTTCGATCATCCTCATGATGGAGCAGCAGGCCCGCTACATCCGCCAGATCGTCGAGGGACTGGCCGAGGCGGATCGGCCGGCGGCCCTCGAGGTCCGCCGGGAGGTCGACGACGCCTACGACGCCGAGATCATGCGGCGTCTCGACGACTCCGTCTGGAGCGGATGCGACTCCTGGTACCGGGTCGGCTCGGGACGAGTCACCACCAACTGGCCCGGACTGGTCCACGAGTACCAGCGGCGGACCCGGACCGCGGACACGTCCGACTACGAGACCGTGACGGCACGTCGCCCGGACGTGGCGACGACGGCCGGTTAGGGCACCGCGCGACGGGGGCGCCGCCGC
>NZ_JAALDV010000417.1:7712-9738 GCF_014145045.1 Dietzia sp. DQ12-76 | reverse complement strand
CCACCCGCCGCCCCAGTCGGTTCCTCGACCCGGTGCGCCCGGCACCGGCGCCCGCCGGCGCCCGTCAGGTGACCGACTCGGCGGACAAGGGGCGCTGTCGTGGTTGCGGGGAGCGGCTCACCGGGTCGATGCACCGGGCGCTGGGATCGTGTCCGGACTGCTCGGTCGAGGTCGACACCGGGTTGTTCGAGCGGCTACGGGACTGGCGTAGGGAGACCTCGGAACGCATCGGCAAACCGGCGTACACGGTGTTCACCAACGACACGCTCGTGCAGATCGCTCGCGAGCGCCCCGCGGACACCAGATCGTTGGGGCGCATCGGCGGGATCGGGGCCCACAAACTCGGCGAGTACGGCGACGAGGTCCTGCGTCTGGTGCGGGAGGGCTGAACCGGGACGATCCGGTGCGGGTCACTCCTCGTCGGGGAAGATCTCCGGCATCCAGCGGTGGACGATCTCCCGGTAGGGCGCGGTGGCCTCGAGTTGGCACAGCATGCCGACCGACGCCGAGAGCACGCGATGGATCAGGACGTAGTCGCGGGGCAGTGTGAACGACCGCGAGGTCCGGAACTCCCGGCCGGAGACGTCCCCGTAGACGGCCATGATCCCCTGCAACCACTTGCGGTCGAAGTGGAACTCGGCAGTGCGCATCGGTTCGATGAAGGGGTCGAGGAAGGACATCGCGTCCTCGGGCTCCACGCCGCCCCTTCCCACGTACCCTGACCGCGCCATCAAGGCGACCAACTCGTCTGCCTCCCCGGCCAGAGCGAGCCGCATCATCGAGGTGAGGGCCGCGGGCATGCCCTCCGGCAGGGGCAGCGACGCACCGAAGTCCAACACCACCATCCGCCCGTCGTCGGCGAGAAGGAAGTTGCCAGGGTGCGGATCCCCGTGCATCATCCGGGCGCGGGTGGGGGAGCAGAACTGGAACTCCGTCAGCAGCTCTCCGGCACGGTCGCGCTCGTCCTGCGTGCCGCTCGCGGCGATCCGGCCGAGCGTGCGCCCCTCCGCCCACTCGGTGACCAGGACCTTCGGGGCGGACGCGAGGACGGCGGGCACGCGGATCAGCGGATCGTCGCGGAACGCGGCGGCGAACACCCGCTGCGTGTCGGCCTCACCCCGGTAGTCGAGTTCGGCCACGGCGCTGTCGTACAACTCGTCGATGACCCCCTTGACGTCGGTGCCGGGGGTGAGGGGTCGCAGGAGTGGGGCGAGCCGTCGGAGTTGACGCAGATCAGATCGCAGCGCCTCGTCGGCCCCGGGGTACTGCACCTTGACCGCCACCTCCCGGCCGTCCGACCAGACCGCGCGGTGGACCTGACCGATCGAGGCCGCGGCGGCCGCGGAGGTGTTGAACTCCGCGAACCGCTCCCGCCACCGCAGTCCGAGCTGGGTGTCGAGGACCCTCTCCACCTCCGCGGGGGGAAGTGGTGGCGCCTCCGCCTGGAGCTTGGTGAGCGCCTCGCGGAACGGCCCGGCGTACTTGTCGGGCATTCCGGCCTCGAACACACTGAGGGCCTGTCCCACCTTCATGGCCCCGCCCTTGAGCTCTCCGAGAACGGCGAAGACCTGGTCGGCCGCCTGGTCGGCGAGCTCCTCGGTCAATACACCATCGCTTCTGCCCAGGGCACGACGCCCCAGGGACCCCGCGGCTCGTCCGGCGATTCCCAGGGGCAGGCCTGCGAGGCGAGCTGCTCGGCGGGATGAGGTACGGGGGAGTTCGGGCACGCTTCCAATCATGACAGAGGATGCCCCTGTGTCGCCGCGCCGCAGGTGCAGCGCTCGGAGGCCGGCCACTCGAGTCTCCTCCACAGCCCTTCTGCAGGGTTGATCTCGACGGATGCGCCGACGGTCTGGAGGGGGTGGTCCGCTACGCGACTGGCGGCGACCTCGGCCAGGACGAGCGCGGCGGCCGCGGTGAGCGCGGGAACACCGGCAGCGGGGGACCGGCCCACGAGCTGCGCGGCCACGTACGGCCACCGCGGATCGCGCCCGGCACGGAACAGGTCGACGCAGCGTAGACACGG
>NZ_JAALDV010000417.1:0-7417 GCF_014145045.1 Dietzia sp. DQ12-76 | reverse complement strand
TAGTACTTCCGATACCTGTCCCCTGCCGAGGATGTGGATCTGCCGGACGGCGGGCGGCCGCGGGGCCGGCACCGGCTCGGGGGTGGCGGTGTGCGGGCCGAGGAACCGGACGTGGCCGAGTTCGGCCAGGCGGACGAGGATCCCCGCGACCGCGGGGAGATCTGCGGCGTCGACCCCCGCCCGGGAGGCGGCGTCGTCGAGGTCGGACCCGCCTTCGAGCTCGAGGAGCAGTGCCGCCAGACCCCGGGGTCCGCACGACCCGGGGGCGGCCACCACGACCGCGCGGTCCGGTGCGAGTCCCACCTGAACCGAGTCGTGGTCCCTCACCACCACGACGGTCCCGGCCCGCAGGACGGCCCGGACGGGATCCCGCGGGGTGGGTCTTATCGCGGTGTGGGGTGGACGCACTCCGGAGGGGGTCGCTGATGACACGAGCACATCGTGGCACGCACGTGGTCGTCGCGGGGACGCTCGTCGGCGGCCTGTCCACAGCCCGGTGCACCTGGTGCGACCTGTGGAGAACAGAGAGGTCGCCCGTCGTCTAGCGTGGTCGGCGTGTCACCCACGCCCCAGCCGGAATCCGACGTCGATCAGGGTTCGGTACCCGCTGACGGGCTGCCCACCAGCCCTGATGACCCCAGGATCGAGGTGCGGCGGTCGCGTCGTCGCACGAGGACGGTCTCCGCGCGAGTGGAGGACGGGGCCGTGGTGGTGCTCATGCCGGCCGGGCTGCCCCGGGCCGAGGAACGTCGGCTCGTCGCCGACATGCTGTCGCGACTGCGTCGTTCCGCCAGGCGGTCGGGGGCCAGGGCGTCCGACGAGGACCTGATGCGACGTGCGACCTCGCTGTCGGACAGGTGGATGGACGGACGCGCGCGACCTGGGTCGATCCGGTGGGTGCCCGCGATGACCACCCGGTGGGCCTCGTGCTCCCCCGCGTCGGGGGAGATCAGGGTCAGCGAGGCGCTGCGGGAGGTCCCCGCGTACGTGCTGGACTACGTCGTCGTGCACGAACTCGCCCATCTCGTGGTGCCCGGCGGTCACACCCCGGATTTCTGGGAGGTGGTGCGACGCTATCCGCGGACCGAGCGTGCCATGGGCTTTCTGGAGGCCCACTCCAGGACTCTCGCGCCGGGGTCCGGCGGAGCCGCGGATGGCGGCGAGGCGGTGGGGGACCTCGTGCAGGACGACGGCCCCTGACCTCAGACGGGCCGGCAGCTCAGGAGTCCCCCGCCGGTCCGTTCGCGTCGCCGCCGGATCCCGTGCCGGGACCGCCCCCGGACTCGCGGAGGAACTTCTCGATCTCGTCGACCCCGGACTGGTCCCCGGTGGTCTCGTCGAGCAGCCGGTCGATCACCGCGGCCGGGTTCTCGAGGTCCTCGCCCACGGGGAGCAGGTCCGGGTGGCTCCACAGGCCGTCCCGGCGGTCCGTGCCCACCGCCTCGGAGACCCGGCGCCACAGCTCCGAGGCCTCCCGGGCCTTGCGTGGGCGCAGTTCGAGACCGACGAGACCGGCGAAGGCCTGCTCTGCCGCCCCACCGGTGGCGCGACGGCGTAACCACATCTCGCGTAGTTTGTCGGCGCTGGGCAGGCGATCGCCGACCGCGGCGGTGACGACCGCGTCGACCCAGCCCTCGACCAGGGCGAGCAGCGTCTCGAGACGGCCGAGCGCCGCCTCGTTGACATTGGTGACCTTGGGCCCGATGGCACCGGCCCCGCCGGACAGCAGCTCCTGGAGCTTGGCGGGGTCCTGGAGGATGGACGGGTCGAGACCGGAGGCGAGGTCGTCCAGTCCCGAGGTGTCGACCCGGATACCGCGGGCGTACTCCTCGACGGTGGCCAGGACCCTCGCCCGGAGCCAGGGTGCGCCCGCGAACAACCGGATGTGGGCGGCCTCCCGCGCGGCCAGGAACACCAGGACCTCCTGGCGTGGGAGGTCGAGTTCCTCCGCGAACGCGTCGATCGCGGTCGGGCACAGGGCGCTCACACCGTCGTCCGCGAACGGCAGGCCCACCTCAGAGGAGAACAGCACGGCGGGGGCGAGCTTGCCCAGTCCCTGACCGAGTTGCATCCCGAAGCCCATGCCGCCCATCTGGTCGAGCATCCCCAGTAGTGGTCCGGCGAGTTGGCGCGCCTCCTCCGGCATCGCCCCCTTGGTGGCCGAGTTCATCTGTTCGGCGACCGGGGTGCAGATCTTCTCCCAGGTGGGCAGGGACTGTTCGACCCACTGCTGGGGCGTCCACACCTCGGTCCGGTGGACGCCGGAGGGGAACACGGTGGTCTCGTCCAGCCACAGCTCCGCGAGGCGGATCGACTCCTGCGCGGCGGTCCGGGAGGCCTCGGACACGACCGGGGTGCGTCCGAGGGCCTGCAGGGCCACGGTGCGCGCGAGCTGGTAATTGACCGGGCCCGTGGAGCCGGGTCCGGTCATCGCCGATCCCATGGAGCCGAGCATCTGACCGAACTGGGAGAGCATCTGACCGAACTGGCCGAACTGGGAGGGGTCGAAACCGCCGGGGCCGCCCGGGTCGCGGCTCCGGTCGTCGTCGCGACCGTCGTCATCGGAAGCGGAGAAACCGAAGGGCTGGTTCATGCCACAACGGTACAGCCCCTCGGGTGCGCAGGTCCGGGCCCGACGTCACGGTATCGGCTCGCGGACTACCCTTGCCCCCGTGAGTCGCCGACTGCTGACCCTCCTCGCCGCTCTGGTCCCGGCGGTGCTGCTGCTCGTCCTGGCCACCTCCGCGACGGTTCCGCTCGTGTCCATGGGCCCCGGACCCACCTACGACACGTTCGGCGACGTCCGTGTCGAGGGCGAGGACGGGGTGGAGACGGTCCCCGTCATCGAGATCAGCGGCCGGGAGGCGGACGAGACCTCCGGTGCGCTGCGGATGACCACGGTCGCGGTCCGGGACAACCTCACCCTCCTCGAGGCCACGAGGTTCTGGCTGGACCCGGTGCAGGTGGTGGTCCCGCGTGACCAGGTCTTCCCCCCGGAACGGTCCCGGGACGAGGTCCGCGAGTCCAACGCCGCCGAGATGGTGGGTTCGGAGAACTCCGCGGAGGCCGCCGCCTACAGGTACCTGGGGATCCCGATGCAGCCCAGGGTCGAGGCCGTCGACCCCGAGGGCGCGGCCGCCGACCGCCTCCGTGAGGGTGACGTCCTGACCTCGATCGACGGCGAGCGGGTCTCCGACGCCACCGCGGTGGTCGAGCAGGTCAGCGCCCGGCGGCCGGGCGAGGAGGTCTCGATCGGGTTCACCAGGGACGGGCGCGAGGAGACGACGACGACGACGTTGCAGCCCGCCGGTCCGGACGGCGATCCCGACCAGGGGCGCCTGGGCATCCTCGTCGGTGACACACCGGCGGACGGCACCGACGTCGACATCAACATCGACCCGAACGTGGGGGGCCCCTCGGCGGGGCTGGTGTTGGCGGTCGCGATCGTGGACAAGTTGTCACCGGGGGAGTTGACGGGCGGCGCGCAGGTCGCGGGATCGGGCACCATCCGGCCCGACGGCACCGTCGGCCCGATCGGCGGGATCACCCACAAGATCCGGGCCGCCCGGGAGGCGGGGGCCACGGAATTCCTCGTCCCGTCCGCAAACTGTGCGGAGGCCGTGCAGGACCCACCGGGAGGGATCCGCCTGATCGAGGTGGACACGCTCCGGGGCGCGCTGGAGGCGCTGGAGGAGGCCGTTTCCGGGGGGCAGCCACCGACCTGCGGGTGAGCCGGGGCTTTTCCGTAAGGTGGATTCCACGAGCATGTCCGCCCCAGCAGTCCAGGAGCTTCCCCGGTGTCCGTCCGCCCGCCCGGTAATCCCGGTCGGCCGATCGCGATCTCACGTCGCGGCCGAGCCGTCGCCATCTCTATCGTCATCCTCATCGTCCTGATCCAGGTGCTACCGAGGATCAACTCCACGTACACGAACTGGCTGTGGTTCTCCTCGGTCGACGCCACCACCGTCATGAGGACGGAGCTGCTCACGCGGATCGGTCTCTTCGTCGTGGTCGCCCTGCTCGTGGGACTCGCGGTCGCCGCGGGCATCCTGCTGGCCTACCGGTACCGTCCGGTCTTCCTGGCACAACCGGGGATGCCGGACGCGCTGGCGAGGTACCGGGCCGCTCTCGGCGACTCACCGGCCAAGACCGTGCTATGGGTCCCCGTCGGGCTCGGACTGCTCGCCGGTTCCGTGGCTCAGACGGGCTGGCAGTCGGTTCTCGCGTTCTTCAATTCCACCCCGTTCGGGCAGACCGATGCCCAGTTCGGGATCGACATCTCCTTCTACGCGTTCGAGCTGCCCCTGTGGCGATCGCTCGTCACCTGGCTCATGGTCGCCGTGGTCCTGGCGTTCCTCGCCAATCTCGTCACGCACTATCTGTTCGGTGGGCTCCGACCCGGTGCGCGCGAAGGGGCGTTGACCCGCGCCGCGCGGATCCAGCTGGTCAGTCTCGCGGGACTGTTCATCCTGCTCAAGGCGGCGGCGTACTGGCTCGACCGGTACGAGCTGCTGTTCCGCGAGAACGCGACGTTCACCGGTGCCGGACACACCGACGTCAACGCCCTGATCCCGGCCAAGATCTTCATGTTCTCCGTGGCGATCGTCTGTGCGATCGCCTTCTTCTCCGCGATCGTGATCAGGGATCTGCGGATCCCCGCGCTCGCCACCGTGCTCCTGCTGTTCTCCGCGCTCGTGGTGGGATCGGTCTGGCCGCTGGCGGTCGAGCAGTTCTCGGTCAACCCCAACCGCGCCGAGAAGGAACGGGAGTACATCGCCCGCAACATCGAGGCCACGCGGGCCGCGTACGACATCGGTGACGACCGGGTGACGTACATCGAGGGCTGGGGCTCGGCGGATCCGAACCCGCGGGAGGCGGGGTCGGACGTCACGACGCTGTCCAACGTCCGCGTGCTCGACCCGAACGTGCTCTCGCCCACCTTCACCCAGCTTCACCAGCTGCGCAACTTCTACGGTTTCCCCGAGACGCTGGGTATCGACCGGTACACGATCGACGGTGAGATGCGGGACTACCTCGTGGCCGCGCGCGAGCTCAACCCGGAGTCCCTGCAGGCCAACCAGCGTGACTGGATCAACCGGCACACCGTCTACACCCACGGCAACGGGTTCGTCTCCGCGCCCGCCAACCGGGTCAACGAGATCGCCGACGACGCGGGCTCGGACCGCGGAGGCCTGCCGAACTTCCAGATCTCGGACCTCGAGGCCATCAACAGCGGGCAGGAGATGGTGATCCCGGTGACCCAGCCGCGGACCTACTTCGGTCCTCTCATCGCCCAGGCCGACCCCGACTACGCGATCGTCGGTGACAACGGTGAGGGTCCCCGTGAGTACGACACGGACACCGAGCAGTACACCTACACCGGTGAGGGCGGTGTCCCGATCGGCAACTGGCTCAACCGCACGGCCTATGCGCTGAGGTTCGCCGAGCGAAACATCCTGCTGTCCAGTCTGATCGGCCCGGACTCCAAGATCATCTACGACCGCGACCCCCGGGACCGTGTCCAGAAGGTCGCGCCGTGGTTGACGACCGACACCAACACGTACCCGGCCGTGATCGACGGCCGGATCAAGTGGATCGTTGACGGCTACACCACGCTCAAGACGTATCCCTACGCCGAACTGAGTTCCCTGGAGGCCATGACGGCCGACTCCACGAACGAGGCCGGCGGTCGGGTCCTGCCGGACGAGAAGGTCTCCTACATCCGCAACTCCGTCAAGGCCACGGTCGACGCGTACGACGGCACGGTGGACCTCTACGCGTTCGACGAGTCGGACCCGGTGCTGCAGACCTGGATGAAGGCTCTGCCCGGGATCGTGCAGCCCCGGGAGGCCATCTCGGAGGAGCTCGAGCAGCATCTCCGGTACCCGGAGGACCTGTTCAAGGTCCAGCGTGAGCTGCTGGCCCGGTACCAGGTCGACGACCCCGGTCAGTTCTTCACCAACGACGCCTTCTGGTCGGTGCCGTCCGATCCCACGGTGACCTCGTCGATCCAGAACCCGACCCCGCCCCCGGGTGGGCCGGCCGGTGGACCTGCGGGTACCCAGGCCGCGAATGCCGGTCCTGTGGAGGGGCCGAGTCAGCCGCCGTACTACGTGGTGGTCTCCGATCCGACCGACCCCGAGTCGGACGAGCCCTCGTTCCAGCTCATCTCCGCGTTCCGCGGGTACGAGCGCGAGTTCCTCGCGGCGCACATGTCGGCGAGCTCGGACCCGGACACCTACGGCGACATCACGGTCCGGGTGCAGCGGCCCACGGAACCCCTGGCGCAGGGACCCAACCAGGCGCAGGACATCATGATCGCCTCCCCGGCGATCGCGGAGGACCGCCGACTGTGGGGCGAGACGGCCGAGATCACCGAGGGCAACCTGCTCGCGTTGCCGCTGGCGGATGACTCCGTCCTGTACGTGGAGCCCATCTACACGCAGCGCAAGGACCAGGACTCCGCGTTCCCCAGGCTGCTCCGCGTGATGGTCAGCTACGACCGCGCGGTGGGTTACGCGCCGACGCTGTACGAGGCGCTGCGCCAGGTGGGTATCGAGGCCGACCCGGACGTCGTGCGGATCGACGAGAGCGGCGAGGCGGAAGCCGAGGCGGAGGACGCCGCGTCTCCCACCGCTGCCACCGCTCCGCGCCCGGCGGCCCCGGCCACCGGGGGGACGGACGAAGCCGCGCGTGCCGCAGCCGTGCGGGACATCAACCAGGCGCTGAATGCGGTCCGCTCGGCCCAGGGCGGGGACCTGTCCTCACTGGGCCGGGCCCTGGAGGATCTGCAGGAGGCCGTCGACGCCTACCAGGCCCTCGGGAACTGAGTTGACCTGCATGAATGGCAGCCGCAGTGTGAGTTGAGTCATGTTCCGGTCGTTCCGCGTTCACCGATTTGCCTTCCGCGGTGAGTGGCACGTAGTGTCATAGACGCAAACGACGCGGGGTGGAGCAGCTCGGTAGCTCGCTGGGCTCATAACCCAGAGGTCGCAGGTTCAAATCCTGTCCCCGCTACCACGCACTCAGGCCCGGTTCCCCAACAGGGGAGCCGGGCCTGAGGCTATTTCGGCGAAGTGGCTAGCGGCCGGTCCAGCGGGGCTCCCGCTTCTCGGCGAACGCGGCCACGCCCTCTCTGGCGTCGTCGGACAGGATCACGGGGCCGGCCATCTCGCTCTGGCGTCCGAACGCCTCGTCCGGGCTCCAGGTGGGTGCCTCGTCGACGATCTTCTTGCCGACCCTCACCGAGAGGGGGGCGTTGGCGGCGATGCGCCGGGCCGTCTCCATCGCCGTCTCCAGGGCCCTGCCCTCGGGTACCACGGTGTTCACCATTCCCAGTTCGGCCAACCTCGCGGCGGGGAGGGCGTCGCCGAGCAGGGCGAGTTCCAGGGCCACCGGCCTCGGCAGACGGGTGGCC
>NZ_JAALDV010000042.1:0-8547 GCF_014145045.1 Dietzia sp. DQ12-76 | reverse complement strand
GTCCACAGAGGGTAGTCAGCGCTGGTGGGGTTACCCGCCAGGCACCGCGGCGCTGCGTGACCTGGATGCCCCCGGGAGCCGGCGCGGGCGCGGGCTAGCGGGGGTCCTCCCCCAGGGCGATCGGCCGCCGACGATCCGCCGACCACTGCGACCACGACCCCGGGAACAGCCTCCCCGCCTCGATCCCGGCCACCTCCATCGCCGCGAGCGCATGGCAGGCGTGGATGCCGGAACCGCAGTAGACCACGGTGTTCTTTCCGCTGGTCACCCCCACGTCGGCGAACATCTGACGGATGCGCTCGGCGGGAAGGAACCGCCCGCTCTCGTCGAGGAACGACGACGTGGGCAGATTGACGGCGCCCGGGATGTGGCCGGCCCGCGAATCCATCGGCTCGGTGTGGCCGGCATAGCGCTCGGCAGCGCGGACATCGATCAGGACGCCCTCCTCGGGGCTGGCCTCCGTCTCGTCGATGTCGGCCGTGCGCATGTGATCGAGCCTGAAGGTGAAGTCGCCGCGCTCGACCGGGTTGCCCGGCCCCACCGCCAGGTCCTCGCCCTCGGCGATCCACGCCTTGAGACCGCCGTCGAGGAGGTAGACGTCCTCCTTGCCGGCCCAGCGCATCAGCCACCAGGCGCGCGCCGCGGAGGTGTTACCGGAGTCGTCGTAGATCACCACGCGGCTGTCGTTGTCCACCCCGGCACGACGCAGGGCGTCCTCGAGATCATCGGGCGAGGGCAGCGGGTGGCGGCCCTCGCGGACGTTGCGCTGGCCCGCGAGCTCGGTGGGTAGATCGACGTACTGCGCGCCGGGGATGTGGCCGGAGTAGTAGTGCTCCCGGCCGCGGGCATCGCCGAGCCGCCAGCGCACGTCGAGGATCACAGGGGTGGGAAGGCTCGCCACGTCGCTGATCAACTCGCGCGCCGTGACGAGGAGGGGACTGACCTGGGTGTCGGATGCGGGTGCGGTGGCTCTGGTCACGGTTCCATGGTAGACGCGTCGACACCGGGGCGGATCCCCTCCTCGGGGGCTGATCCCTCACACCGGGCGCGTCGCGGCAGGACCGGAAGCTACGCATGGAGCTCCCAACGGCCTGATGGCCCACCGACTCGCCGCGTCGTCTCCAACGCCTAATCGTTTGCGCTGCGTAGGAGGGTAGTTCTGACCCGAATTAGTGGATTTGACTGGCAGGACAGGCCCGCGAGCCGAGCAAAGACTCTTACTCGACGACGACTGGCCAACTCCACAGGGGGGCCATTGATATCTCGATCGAAGGGCGAGAACGGTTCCGGGGCGATTCCGTCCTTCTAATCCTGCAATTGCTCGAAATGTGCGACGTGTCGTATGTTCGGATGAAGATCGCCAGAGTTTATTGTGGGCGCCTGGACGGTGTACAACACTACAGGCATGCGACCTTCCTCATCCTTTACGAAATTCATCGCGGTCATCGCCGCATCCGCGACCATCGTCGGAATTGCGCCCGGAACATCGTCGGCACAACTTCCGCCGCTGCCGCCCCTCCCGAGCATCGAGGAGATTCAAGCAGGTGCGGCGGCCGCAGCCGTCGTCATCGCAGCCGCTGCAGCAGCGTCTTCTCAGCTGAACGAGACGGGCGGCATCAACAGCGACTCACTCGGCAACACCGTGAGCGGATCCCAGAACCAGGGACCGGGGAATCCCCCGATTCCCGGGACGCAGACTACCTATCTGCGCGCTATGCAGACAGTTCGAGGCGGAGCAGAACCCACCAAAGGGTCAGTCAACATCAACGGCAGGACATATGCCCAGTCGGTGTACACCAGCCAATTCATGACTACGTCGACAAACTATCAGTACGACCTGGGCAAGGACTGGAGCAATTTCCGAGCTACTATCGGCCTTTCTGATACTTCTCACCCCGATGCGAGATATCAGTTCAGAGTATTCGTCGACGACCAGCAACGTGGATCGTGGGCGATGAGGCTCGGACAAGCTCAGGACATCAACATCAACGTTTCCGGTGGCCTCCGCCTGAAACTCGAGGTGACAAAGACCGCAGCAAACGGCAACAACGCCAATGCAGCCTGGGGCGACGCTCGCGTCACGCGCTGACCGGCTGACACGACCACCTCCAATCATGAAAGGCTAGGGATCACGGTGATCGGTTGCGATCAAGCGGGCCCCGGACAGAATTGCGTACCTCCCGACGTGGCGATGAGTGAGGCAATGAGGAGCCTTCTCCCTACGATCGACGTCTTCGGAATGCCGATGGACCTCGGCTGGATCGTCATTCCGGCGATGCTCCTCGTGGTCCTCACCATCGCGTAGAACACTCTTCGGGGGACCAGTGGGTTGCCCGCGCGAAGGGCTCAGCTGACATCGCACCGGAGTCGTGCCGGAGCGCTGATGCAGCGAGCCCAGAGCCACCACGGGAAAATTGAACGGGCCCGACTGCTACCTCGTGGTGGTCGAACGGCTCAGTGATTGTGGATCCACACCACGGGCCCGGCCACCTCGAAAGGTGGCCGGGCCCCTATCCGGACATCATCAGCTCAGCGTGAGCGACTCCCCGTCCTCGGCGAGGGAGACCCGCACGGTGTCGCCGTCGCGGATGTCGCCGGCGAGCAGCGCCCGGGCGAGCTTGTCGCCGATCGACTGCTGCACCAGCCGGCGCAGCGGGCGGGCGCCGTAGGCGGGATCGTAGCCCCGCCGGGCCAGCCAGCCCTTGGCCGCGTCGTCGACCTCGAGGGTCAGTCGACGTCCCTTGAGGCGCCGCGCGAGTTCGTCGATCTGGATGTCGACGATCGACTCGAGTTGCTCCTCGCTGAGCGCGTCGAAGACCACGACGTCGTCCAACCGGTTGATGAACTCCGGCTTGAACGCGCGTTTGACCGCGTCCATCATCTGCTCGCGCGAGCCACCCGCGCCCAGGTTCGACGTGAGCACGAGGATGGTGTTGCGGAAGTCCACGGTCCGGCCCTGGCCGTCGGTGAGACGACCGTCGTCGAGCACCTGCAGGAGGATGTCGAACACGTCCGGGTGCGCCTTCTCGACCTCGTCGAGCAGCACGATCGTGTACGGACGCCGGCGCACCGCCTCGGTGAGCTGCCCACCCGCCTCGTAGCCGACGTACCCCGGAGGGGCACCCACCAGACGCGAGACGCTGTGCTTCTCGGAGTACTCGCTCATGTCGATCCGGACCATGGCCCGCTCGTCGTCGAACAAGAACTCCGCGAGCGCCTTGGCCAGCTCCGTCTTACCCACGCCCGTGGGGCCGAGGAAGAGGAACGACCCGGTGGGCCGGTTGGGGTCGGCGACCCCGGCGCGAGCCCGGCGAACGGCATCGGACACGGCCCGGACCGCGTCGCCCTGGCCGACGACCCGGCGCGCGATCTCGTCCTCCATGCGCAGGAGCTTCTCGGTCTCACCCTGGAGCATCTTGCCCACGGGGATGCCGGTCCAGGCGGAGACCACCTCGGCCACGTCCTCGGGCCCGACCTCCTCCTTGAGCATGGCGTTCGAGGCGGCCTCGCTCTCCTCCGCCTCGGCGAGTTGCTTCTCCAGCTCGGGAAGCCGGCCGTAACGGATCTCGGCGACGCGCGCGTAGTCGCCGTCGCGCTCGGCCTTCTCCGACTCCGTGCGCAGGGCGTCGAGCTCCTCCTTGACCTTCTGCACGCCCTGGATGGCGGTCTTCTCGTTCTGCCAGCGGGCGGTCAGTTCGGCGAGCTTCTCCTTGGAATCGGCGAGTTCGGACTGGAGGGCGACCAGACGGTCCTTGGACGCGGCATCGGTCTCCTTCTGCAGCGCCACCTCCTCGATCTCGAGCCGACGCACGATCCGCTCGGCGGCGTCGATCTCCTCCGGTCGGGAGTCGATCTCCATCTTGAGCCGACTCGCGGCCTCGTCGACCAGGTCGATCGCCTTGTCCGGGAGGAACCTCTGGGTGATGTAGCGGTCCGAGAGCGTGGCCGCGGAGACCAGCGCGGAGTCGGTGATGCGCACGCCGTGGTGCACCTCGTAGCGCTCCTTGAGCCCGCGCAGGATGCCGACGGTGTCCTCGACACTCGGCTCCCCCACGTAGACCTGCTGGAAGCGACGCTCCAGGGCGGCGTCCTTCTCGATGTACTTGCGGTACTCGTCGAGAGTGGTGGCACCGACCAGCCGGAGCTCGCCGCGGGCGAGCATCGGCTTGATCATGTTGCCGGCGTCCATCGACCCCTCACCTGACGCGCCCGCGCCGACGATGGTGTGGATCTCGTCGATGAAGGTGATGATCTGGCCCTCGGAGGCGGTGATCTCGTCGAGCACGGCCTTGAGCCGCTCCTCGAACTCGCCGCGGTACTTGGCACCCGCGACCATCGAGCCCAGGTCCAGCGAGAGCAGGGTCTTGCCCCTGAGCGACTCGGGCACGTCGCCGTCGACGATCCGCCGGGCCAGGCCCTCGACGATGGCGGTCTTGCCCACGCCGGGCTCGCCGATGAGAACCGGGTTGTTCTTGGTGCGGCGGCTCAGGACCTGGACCACGCGCCGGATCTCCGAGTCGCGTCCGATGACCGGGTCGATCTTGCCGTCCCGTGCCCGGGCCGTGAGATCCGTGGAGTACTTCTCCAGCGCCTGGTACTGGTCCTCGGGGTTCTCGGTGGTCACACGGGTGTTGCCACGCACCGCGGCGAATGCCTTCTTCAGCGCGTCCTCGGTGGCGCCGAGCTCGTTGAGGAGCTTGGCCGCGTCACCGCCGGTGTGGCCCGCCGCGATGCCGACCAGGACGTGCTCGGTCGAGACGTAGTCGTCGCCCATCTCGGTGGCGAGGGTCTGGGAGAAACTGATGACGGCGAGGGCGTCGCGGTTGAAGTTGGGGGCGGCCAGCCCCGAACCGGACGCGCTGGGGTAACTCGCGGTGAGGGCCTTGGCCTGGCTCAGAGCCAGCTTCGGGTCCACGCCACAGGCCTGCAGCAGGGGCGTGGCGATCCCGTCCTGCTGCTCGAGCAGTGCCACGAGGAGGTGTCCCGGACGGACATCCGGGTTCCCTGCCGCCGAGGCGGATTGGACGGCGGCCGACAGAGCCGCCTGGGTCTTGGTCGTGGGGTTGAACTGGCTCATCGACCGGTCCTTTCTTCGACGTGTTCTTGAGCGTACTCGGATCAATACCGGCCCACAGCAGGACCGGACAGTACGTAGAACCTCGCGAGCCTTGAGTCTATTCCGCTCAAGTTAAGAGATCGGGGACGAATACCGACACCACCGCAGCCTTCGCCCGCGCTGGGCCATGGCGACCAGTTCGCGCTCCGCCTGGTGGGAAGCCTCTGACGATCCCCCTCAAAGGGTGGTGACGACCTCGTCGTAGTCGAGCCGGGGCAGTCGGTCGAACCAGGCGTTCTCGGCCGGTGTGCCGATGTTGATGGCCACCAGGACACGATGGCGGCCGTCGGGGAAGAACTCCCGGGCGATCGCCGGGGCGTCGAACCCGGTCATCGGCCCGGCGGCGAGACCCGCAGCGCGGATGCCCAGGATGGTGTACCCCACCTGCAGGCTCGCGTTGAGCTCGGCCGCGCCGGCCCGCGCGGCCTCGTCGGAGAACAGGTCACGGGCCCCGGGGAAGTGGGGGAAGAGCCGGGGCAACTCGTCGTGGAAGTCCACGTCAGCGGCGAGTAGCGCGACGGCGGGGGCGGAGGCGGTCTTTGCCCGGTTCCCCTCGGCGAGGTGCGGGAGCAGGCGGGCCTTGGCCTCCTCGGAGCGCAGCACGACGATCCTCAGCGGCTGGTTGTTCATCGACGTCGGCGCCCACTTGACCAGGTCGTAGATCGCGCGGAGTTGCTCGTCGGTCACGGGCTCGTCGGTGAACGCGTTAGCGGAACGGGCCTGGCGGAAGAGCAGGTCCTGAGCAGCGGAGTCCAGCTGTAGGGAGGCCTGAGCCTCAAAAGATGTTGTCATATCTACTAGAACTCGGGAAGGGCCCATCCGAATCCCGGCCGAACGGTGACGTCCGTCACCCTGCGGGCCTACGCTCACCTCATCATCCGCTCACCTCATCGTCGTCGTCACGCTCCGGAGGTCCGCCATGCCCACCCGCCACCGCCCCGCGATACTGACCGCCACCGCGACCGCCGCCGCGCTGTCCCTGGCCCTCGTCTCCGGCTGCGCCGCACTGGACCCCAACCAGGGCGGTGACACCACCTGCGCCGATTACATGGAGATGCCGCCCGAGGACCAGCGCGAGGTGATCACCACCTTCCTCGACGAGAAAGGACAGTCTGATCCCGCCGGCATGGAGGTGACGCTGAACCAGGAGTCCGCCAAGCTGTACTGCAGCACCGTGGGCCAGGCGAGCGACCCGATCCGCAACATTGACACGGGTTAGTCCCCACCACACCCATTCGCCCGCCCGCTACGAACTATTGGTGACAATGGTCGGAGTGGAACAGGAGGCGATCTGATGAGGAACGGCGTGGTCGTCGACATCGGCGGCAGCGGGACGCGCATCGGTGCCGTCATCGACGGCCGTGTGGTCGGGGTGCACGGGGCCGAGGTGGCCACCGCAGAGGACCTGGCCGGCGTCATCCGCGCCGTCGATCCCTCCCCCAGCGGCGTCGGCGTCTCGGTGAGCGGACACGTCGACGCCGACCGCGGGGTCATCGAGGCCTCCCGGGCCGCCGCCTGGGCTGAGGGACCGATGCGCTCCCAGTTGGTCGACCTCCTGGACGCCCCGGTGTCCGTGATCGGCCACGGCGATGCCCATGCCCTGGCCCTGACGCAACTGCCCGACGTCGAGTTCGGTGGCATCGCCATCTCGCTGGGGACCACCCTGTCCTTCGGCGCGCTCAACCGCCACGGTGCGCTCATCCATCCGTGCGGCCACACCGGGTGGGACCTCGGTCACTGGCGCCTGGTCGTGGACGGCGGCACCACCGAGGCGTGGTGGGGCCTGGGCGGGCACGGACTCTACGACCTCGAGCGGGAACACGGCGACGGCGCCGCCGAGATCTACGCCCATCGAGTGGGATCCTTCGTCGTCGACGCCGTCCAGCTGTTCCGGCCCCGCACGGTCCTGCTCACCGGCGGGATCGTTGTGGGCCTGGGCGAGGCTCTGCACGGGCCGGTCGCCGAGCAGCTGCACACGCTGCCGCACACGATTCCGGCGCCGCGGGTCGTCTTCTCCCCCTCGCGGGACACCGCGCTGTTCGGGGCCGCGGTGGCCGCGGGGTTGGCGATGCCGGCGGTGCGGTGACCCCTACTCGATCAACCCCCGCAGGTCCTCGGCGGTGAGCGCGGCGGAGAAGTGCTCCCCGCTGTCCAGCACGGAGGCGAAGAGCTCGGCCTTTCGGCGCTGGAGCTCGATGACCCGTTCCTCGATGGTGTCGCGGGCGACCATCCGGTACACCAGCACGGGCCGGGTCTGACCGATGCGGTGCGCCCGGTCCACGGCCTGCGCCTCGGTGGCCGGATTCCACCAGGGGTCCAGCAGGAAGACGTAGTCGGCGCCCACGAGGTTCAGTCCCACTCCCCCGGCCTTGAGGCTCAGGCAGAACACCTGCGCGCCGCCCTCGGTGAACTCGCCGACGGCACCGGCCCGGTCGGTGGTGCTGCCGTCGAGGTGAGCGACGGTGATCCCTTCGGCGTGCAGTCTGTCGACCACTGTGTCGAGGTAGCTGGTGAACTGGCTGAACACCAGCGCCCGGTGCCCCTCGGCCACGACTTCACGCAGCGAGGCGACCAGCTCGTCGGTCTTGGCGGAAGGGATGGAGGAGTGTCCCGGGTCCACCAGCGAGGGGTCCAGGCACAGCCGTCGCAGGACGGTCAGCCCGGCGAGGATGCTGATGCGGTTGGAGTCGAAATCGTCGAGCAGCGCCAGCAGCGAGGCCCGCTGCCGGGCGAGTTCGCGTTCGTAGACCCTCCGGTGCGCAACCGTGAGCTCGACCTCCAGCACCGCGTCGGTCCGGGGTGGCAACTCTCCGGCCACCAGCTCCTTGCGGCGCCGCAGGAGGAACGGCCGGAGTCGGCGGCGCAGGCGACGCAGTGCCTCCGCGTCCCCGTCCTTCTCGATGGGGGTCCTGAACAGCGCGCGGAAATCCGCGGCGTCGGGCAGGACTCCGCGGCAGGACAGGGCCGCGATCGCCCACAGCTCGGTGAGGTTGTTCTCCATGGGGGTGCCGGTGACGGCGAGCAGGAAGTCCGCGCGCAACACCGCGAGCGCGGCGAACAGCTTGGACGAGGGGTTCTTGGCCTGCTGGGCCTCGTCCAGGATCACTCCGGCCCACCCGATCCCCGCGTAGGCCTCGGCATTGAGCCGCAGCACCGTCGCGGAGGTCACGACGAGGTCATGCGCGGACGCGTCCTCGGCCACGGTGGTGGGCGACGTGGTCTCGGTGGCGGAGCGGCGGGCCACGCGCAGTGAGGGCACGAACCTGCGGGCCTCGGCCTCCCAGTTGGGCACCACGGACGAGGGCGCCACCACGAGGAACGGCCCCGGGGAGTCGGAGACCGCCTCGGCGACCGTCCCGGCGCCGGAGGCGGGGCGGTCCTCATGAGCCTCGTGCGCGTGAGCGATCAGCGCGAGCGCCTGGACCGTCTTG
>NZ_JAALDV010000416.1:10580-14923 GCF_014145045.1 Dietzia sp. DQ12-76 | reverse complement strand
CCAGCCGGGCCGCCAGGGCGGAGCCCACCGGCCCGGCACCGACGATGACATGGAGTTCATCAGTGCTGCTCACCGCCACATTGTCCCACGACCGACTCCTCCCGGCGCACGGTCGGGCCACGCCGGCGGGGCCATTACCCCCGTGAGGTGCCCACGAGGCCGTCGATGAGCGCTCCGACAGCCCACCGGCGCCGCTCGTCGGGACTGCCCTGGGTGAAGACGCCGACGGGAAAAGCGGCGAGCGTCGGGTGCCGGCCCGGGTCGGACGTCGCGATCGTCGCCGTGAGGTCGTCGATCTCCTGGCCGGTGCCGGACTCGCGGGCCGCCCACTCCGCGGCGCTGGAACTCGCGTACTGGAGCAGCAGATCCACACCCCAGGCCGCGGACCTCTCGTCGGCGCCCGCCGTGAGGAGCAGCCGGAGCAGCAGCTCGATCAGGTCCAGATAGTGCGGTCCGTCGGGCCACACGAACATCACCGCTCGCGCGAGCTCCCCCCGCTGAGAAAGCAGGTCCACGTAGTCGGCCATCACTCGCTGGAGGCGATCGCGCCACGGTTCGACCCCGTCCCACCGGAGATCCAGATCCGCGAGCAGACGGTCGGCCAGGAGAGCGTGGAGGACGGTGACGTTGCGGACGTAGACATAGAGCGACGCGGGCCCGGTGTCGAGCTCGGCGGCGACCTTGCGGAGTGTGAGCTTGTCGGCGCCGTCCCGCTCCACCACTCGCAGTGCCGCGTCGACGATCCCCTCCCGGGACAACGCGGCCTTCGCCGGCCGGTCTCGCCTGCTCACGGGTACTCGGGGGGTCATGACCCGACGATACCAGTGTCGATCTTGTTCGTGACGAACATGTTCGTTACGATCCTGTTCGTAACTACTCGGACGGGAGACACCATGACCACCACTGCGCCGCCTGCGCCACCACCTCTGACCGCTCGAGCGGTCTGGCTCACCCTGATCGTCGTCCTCCTCGCCGACGCGATGGACCTGATGGACGCGACGATCGCCAACGTCGCCGCGCCGTCGATCGTGCGCGAACTCGGTGTGAGCGAGAGCGTGATCCCGTGGCTCGGGGCCTCCTACGCATTGGCCCTGGGATCGCTACTCGTGGTGGGCGGACGCATCGGGGACAAGTACGGACAACGACGTACGTTCCTCGTCGGGCTCATCGGTTTCATCGTCGGTTCCGCCCTCGCCGGTCTCGCGCCTTCGGCGGCGGTACTCATCACGGCCCGCGTCCTCCAGGGGGTCTTCGGGGCGATGTTGATCCCCCAGGGCATGGCCATCATGGCGGCCACATTTCCCAAGCCGATGCTGCGAAAGGCGTTCGCTGTGTTCGCCCCGATGCTGGGCGTCTTCGCCGTCGCGGGTCCCGTGCTCGGTGGGATCCTCATCGACGCGGACGTGTTCGGCCTCGGATGGCGTCCGATCTTCCTCATCAACGTGGTTCTCGGCGGACTGGCCCTGGTCCTCGCCCTGCGGCACCTCCCGACCGTTCCCGCGCGACCCTCGACCCGGATCGATCTGATCGGCAGCGTGCTGCTGGCCTTCGCTCTCTTCGGCCTGCTCTTCGGACTCGTCACCGGGTCCTCCGACGGGTGGAACGGACTCACGATCGGGAGCACGGTCGTCGGAGTCGGGCTCCTGGGAGCGTTCGGGTGGCGGCAGGCCCGTGCGGACGACCCGCTCCTGCCCCGCAGCCTGCTCGGCAACCGTGGGTTCACCTCGGGGCTCATCGTGGGGTTGTGCGTGTTCGCGAGCTTCAGCGGCCTCATGTACGTCCTGAGCCTGTTCTTCCAACTCGGTCTCGGGTACACGCCTACCCGGACCTCGCTCCACCTGATCCCGCTGACGATCGGCATCATCATCGGGTCGGGCATAGCGAACGCCCTCATCCTGAAGCTCGGCAGGCGCCTCGTCCTCCTCGGGATGGTCGCCACGATCCTGGGCACCGGCATCCTGCTGCTGAACGTCGTCACCTCGGGTCTCGACGTGGCCTGGTGGCAGAACATCCTGGCCACCAGCGTCATCGGGATCGCCGCCGGGATCTGCTTCAACTCGGTGTTCAACACCGCCCTCGGCAATCTCCAACCCGAGGAGGCCGGCTCCGCCAGCGGCTCCCTCAGCGCCATACAGCAGATCGCGAACGGGATCGGATCCGCTCTGGTCACCACACTGTTCATCGGTGGCCTCGCACGAGGGACCGAGAGCGCGATGACCACGACGCTGATCGTCATCCTCGCGGTCACCACGCTGTGCCTCCTCGCCGTGCCGCTCCTGCCCCGCCGGGCGGTTCACCTCGAGGAATGACGGGAGAGACGTCGGAGTTCCTCCGCTCACCGCCCGGGTATCGTCGGATGGTGCCCTCATCCCCGCAGTCACCGGTGAAACTCACCGCCCGGTCCGCGGTGCTGAGTGTGCTCCTCGGTATGCACCCCGCGGAGGCGACCGCGGCGGCAATCATCGAGGTGGCCGTCCAGCTGGGATTCAAGGAGTCCGCGATGCGTGTCGCGCTCACCAGGATGGTGGCCGCGGGGGACCTCCACCGGGACAACGGTGTCTACCGCCTCTCGCCCCGCCTGATCGCGCGGCAGCGGCGACAGGAGGCCGCGCTCTCCCCCTCGTTGAGGCCATGGGACGGGCAGTGGTCCATGCAGGTGGTCACTGTCCCGGCCGACGCGGTAACCCGGGCCGCGACCCGCACCGAACTCACCGAGTCGCGCTACGCGGAGCTGCGCGAGGGCGTCTGGATCCGCCCCGACAACCTCGTCGCCCTCCACGTGGGGAGGTCCGAATTCACCGGGCGGTCCGAGGCGCTGTCGTCGCGGACCACGGTCTTCTCGTGCCGGCCGGAAGGCGACGTCGTGGCCCTCACCGAGGACCTCTTCGCCCCGGCGGAGTGGTCCGCCACGGGGCAGGCACTACTCGCCGCCGCAGATCGCGCCGACGACATGTCCGCACGATTCGAGCTCGCGGCCGCGACCGTCCGGCACATCCTCCACGATCCGCTGCTCCCCGCGGAACTACTCCCCGACGACTGGCCCGGCGAGCGGCTCAGGGAGTCGTATGACCGGTTCCGGGCCGAGTTCGGCGCGTTCGCCACCACGGCGCTCGGCGGCGGCCACTGACCGCCGCCGAACCGGGCTCACGCAGGCGGAGGCGCCGGCGTCCCCGCTGTCTTGGCGTCACCGAAGGGCTCGTCCCTGGAACGCACCGCCTCCCGGAAGCCCTCGGTCGCGGCCCTCGCCTGGAAGGCGTACCCCTCCGGGGTGTGGCGCGCGATGCCGTCGAAGACCGTGCTGATCATGCCCGAGGTGGCCACCCCCTGCGCGAGGAGCGCGCTGTTCAACGCCAGCTTGGCCATCATCAGCTGGTTGACCGGCATCTGGGCGATCCGTCCGACGAGCTCCTCGGTGCGGTCGTCCAGCTCCTCGGGCGGGGGCGCGTCGATCGCGAGCCCCCAGTCGTGCGCCTGCCGCCCCGTGATGAGGTCGCCGGTGAACAGCAGGCGCTTGGCGCGTTGGTCGCCAAGCCGGTGCGCCCACATCCCGGACGCCGGGATGCCCCAGACCCGCGTCGGCGGGTACCCGATCCGGGTGTCGTCGGCACAGATGATCAGGTCGGCGAACAGTGCGATATCGGTACCCCCCGCCACCGCGAATCCGTGCAACTTGGCCACCGTGGGCTTGTTCGCGTGCAGGAGGCTCGAGAAACCCCGGTTGAACCGACTCATCATCGCGTAGTCGACCATGGGATCCCACGTGACGCCCGGGTCGTGGTTGCGGGCCTGGACGCCCGGGTCGAGCACGGATCCTCCGGGGTCCCCCGGGGCACCGTGGGCGCCGGCTGCGTCTCGGACCATCCCCTCGGCGAAGATCGACAGGTCGTAGCCGCCGCAGAATCCCTTGCCCCGCCCGGACAGGAGGATCACGTGGACCGCCGGGTCGAGGTCGGCGCGCTCGACGGCGGACGCGAGTTCGATCGGGGTGTCGCTCGTGATGGCGTTACCGTGCTCGGGGCGGTCGAAGGTGATCCGTGCGATCGCCCCGGTCACCTCGTAGGTCAGGGTGCGGTAATCGCTGTTCAACTTCCCGTCTCCTCTGTGCCCTGTGCCGGTCCGAAGGAGCCGTGCCGCCCGGCGCCGTCGGCGAACCGGGCCGCGCCCGCGACCGCCCCGGCCTGCAGCGAGACCACCCCGTGGTCGTACTCGTTCCTGATCGCCGCCTCCTCGTCGAGCCCCTCCTGTTCCAGCAGCGACAGCCGGTCCCGTCGCATGCACTCCTGGGGGAACCGCGAGATCTCGGTGGCCAGTTCGATGGCTGCCGTCAACGCCGTGCCGTCGGG
>NZ_JAALDV010000416.1:0-10434 GCF_014145045.1 Dietzia sp. DQ12-76 | reverse complement strand
GGCGGACGGTCCCGCCGTCGATGAGGGGCACGCCCCATCGGCGGCAGAAGACCCCCATCACCGCGCTCTCCTCCGCGACCCGGAGATCGGCCCACAGTGCGAGCTCGAGACCACCCGCCACGGCGTGGCCCGACAGCGCGGCGATCACCGGTTTACCCAGTCGGAGCCTCGTCGGCCCCATCGGACCGTCCCCGTCCGCGGCGACCCGATTGCCCTCGTCCCGCGCGATCGCCTTGAGGTCCGCGCCGGCGCAGAAGGTGCCGTGTTCCCCGTGCAGCACGGCGACGGAGGCCTCGGGGTCCGCGTCGAAGGCCCGGAACGCGTCGGCGAGAGCCTGCGCGGTCGGCCGGTCGACGGCGTTGCGGACATCGGGCCGGTTCAGACCGATCACGGTGACCGGACCGTTCGCCGAAACCGTCACTCTCGCATGCTCATCCACGATGCTCACCCGACCTTCGGGGTGACGCGATCGAGGATCGCGGACGTGTCCACCCCGGTCGGCAGCGTGCCGAGGACGTCACCGTGATCGGCCCCCAGCCTGCTGGCGCAGAAGGCGTCGGCGACCGCCGGGTGTCCGTGGCGGACCAGCAGGTGCCCCTGCAGGATCACCGCCATGTCCCCGATCACCCGGCGCGCGACGTACTGCGCCTCGTCCGGCTGCCCGGTGGCGATCGCCGTCAACGTTCCGCCCAGGCGATCGACGGCGCCGTCCAGTCGGGCGTCCGCCCCGCGGCTGGAGGAGACGGCCCCGAGGAACGCCTCGACCGTCTCCGGCTGCTTGGCCATGGCCCTCAGCACGTCCAGGGCCGCGACGTTGCCCGACCCCTCCCAGACGGACAACAGGGGCGCCTCGCGATAGAGCCTCGGCATCCGGGAGTCCTCCACGTATCCGTTGCCGCCGAGGCACTCCAGGGCCTCCGCCGCGTGGATAGGCCCGCGTTTGCAGACGTAGTACTTGCTGACGGCCAGCCCGATCCGTCGCAGGGCGTCGGCCTCCCGGTCTCCCGCGTCGGCGAGGTCGGTGAGTTCGGCGAGCCAGAGCGCGACCGTCGTGGACGCCTCGGCCTCCACCGCGAGGTCGGCCAGCACGTTGCGCATCAGCGGCTGGTCGATGAGGGCCGCTCCGAAGGCCCGGCGATGCCTCGCGTGGTGGACGGCGCTCGCGACCCCGACCCGCATCCCGGTGGCGGTACCGAGTGTGCAGTCGAGTCGGGTCATGTTGACCATCTCGATGATCGTCGCGACGCCCCGGCCCTCGTCGCCGACGATCCAGCCCGTCGTCTGGTCGTACTCGACCTCGCTGCTGGCGTTCGACCGGTTGCCGAGCTTGTCCTTGAGACGCTGCAGGAGGAAGGGGTTGCGTGAGCCGTCGGGCAGGACCCGAGGGACGCAGAAACACGTGAGCCCACCCGGCGCCTGCGCGAGGACCAGGAAGAGGTCGGACATCGGCGCGGAGGTGAACCACTTGTGCCCGGTGATCGAGTACGTCCCGTCGGCGTTCGGCGTCGCGCGCGTGGTGTTGGCGCGGACGTCGGACCCGCCCTGCTTCTCCGTCATCGACATCCCGGCCGTCAGACCCCGCTTGGTGGTGGGCGGCGCCAGAACCGGGTCGTACTCCGGACCCGTCAGCAGCGGTTCGAACGTCGCCGCGAGGTCGGGAGCGCGGCGCAGCGCCGGAACCACCGCGTAGGTCATCGAGATCGGACACCCGTGCCCTGCGTCCGTCTGGCCCCACACACTCGACTTGGCCGCGCGCACGAGGTGGGGGCTGGGCCGGGGGTCCGCCCACGGGGCGCCGTGCAGACCGAAGCCGACGGCACGACGCATCAGCTCGTGGTAGGCCGGATCGTAGTCGACCTGATCGATCCGGTTCCCGTACCGGTCGTGGGTCCGGAGGATCGGCGGGTTCGCCTCCGCGCGGTCGCCCCACTCGAGGGCGTCGGCGGACCCGGCGAGCCGACCGATCTCACGCAGCTCGTCCCTCGCGTGGTCCGCCCCGGCGCGGGCCAGGGCCTCCAGGATCACCGCTTGTTCCGACGCGTCGTACCCCACGAGGGGCGGGACCTGATTCGTGACCGTGTGTGTCGCCATCGATGCAGTATTACAGAAGTGCTACGAGTACGTCGATAGTGTAATTCGAAGGGCCGGCCCGCGCGTCGGGAGGTGATCAGCCGACGGCGTCGAGGGCAGCCCGGACGATGCTGTCGGTATCGATGCCGTGATGCCGGTAGACGTCCTCCAGCGCACCGGTCTGGCCGAACGTCGAGACCCCCAGCGCGCGCAGCGGCACGGTGTTGATCGTGGCCAGGAAGGCCAGCGTGTGGGGGTGCCCGTCGAGCACCGTGACCATCGGTGCCGCACGATCGGCGGGGAACACCGCGTCGAGGATCCAACTGGGTGCATCAGACCGTCCGGCCCGGGCCTGGAGGGCGGCGAACAGCAGGCCTGCGCTGGTGACGCAGACGACCTCTGATCCGATATCCAGAGCGGAGAGCCGGTCGGCGGCCGCCAGCGCCTCGCTGACGACCGCTCCCATCGCGACGATGGTGACGTCCGGATCCGCGCAGGCTCTCAGGGTGTAGGCGCCCGCGACCACCTGGGCCCGGCGGCGCTCGCGAGCGGCGGGGTCGTCGGGAACCGAGGCGAGGTGCTGGTCCACCGGCCGCGTCGACAGACGCAGGTAGGCTGATCGCCCGTCGGGCCGACCGAGGTGCGCGAGGCAGTCAAGCAGGATCCACTGCACCTCGACGGAGAACGCGGGTTCGTACGACACACAGCCCGGCTGTTCCACGCCGATGGACGGGGTCGTCACCGATTGGTGGGCCCCGCCTTCCGCGGACAGGCTCACACCGGAGGGTGTGCCGACGAGAATCGACTGCCCGCCTGCGTAGATGCCGAACGACCACGGCTCCAGGGCCCTCTCGACAAAGGGGTCATAGACGACGCCGATGGGCAGGAGCGGTTGACCCCACCGACTCCAGGTCGCGCCGAGCTCGCCGAGCAGTCCGACGAGGTTGGTCTCCGCGATTCCCAGTTCCATGTGCTGCCCGGTGGGTCTCTCACGCCATTTGACGACCGTCTCGGAGTCATCGGCGAACCAGTCGTGACGTTCGGTCGGCGACCAGACCCCCACCTTGTTGAGCCACCCGGCCAGGTTGGTGGTCGAACTGACGTCCGGGCTGACGGTCACCACGCGTGCGGCGACATCCGGGGCGTCGCGCGTGAGGTCCAGGAGCACTCGCCCGAGAGCGGCCTGGGTGGTCGACGTCGACGGCGGTGTACGGCTCAGGTCCCGCGGCACGGCCAGATCGGGGAGCGACGGAGCGGGCTCCCGGCGCAGGTACTGCGCGGTCGCCGCGCACAGCGTGCCCTCGGGTGATCCCGGGTCGAACCTCCGCCACGGGCGATCGACCGCCTCACCGAGTGAGTCGGCCAGGCTCGCGAACTGATCGGCGGTGAGCAGTGAGGAGTGGTTCTGCGGGTGCCCCTGGGTCGGCAGCCCGAAACCTTTGACGGTGTAGGCCAGGATCACCGTGGGGCGTTGGTCGTCGATCCGGGCGTAGGCGTCACGCAGCGCGTCGATGTCATGACCACCGAGGTTGGAGATCGCGCCGAGGAGGGCCGCGTCTGCGAGATCCCCGATCACCGTGGCGATGGCCTCCGCATCGGCCCCCTCGCCCGGCAGCCTGTCCCGGATCTCCTGCGCAGAGCACCGCAGCAGCCTCTGGTACTCGGGGTTCGACATGTCACGCAGTCGTCGTCGCAGCGCGTCGCCACCGGGGCGGGCGAACAGCTCCTCCAGAGTCCGACCGAAGTCGACGGTGAGGACCTGCCAGCCCGCGGCGGCGAACATCTGCTCCAGCCGCGGGGCGGCGATGTTGGGCACGACGCGGTCGAGCGACTGCCGGTTCATGTCGACGATCCACACCACCTCGCCGAGTTCGGCCACCGAGGGGTCGAGCACGGCCTCCCACACCGCTCCCTCGTCGAGCTCGGCGTCGCCGACGATCGAGTACTGCCGGCCGGGGCCGGTGGGGCCGAAGGTGGTGTCCACGTAGCGCCGGGCCATCGCACCCCACAACGGTGCGGTCGCCCCGATTCCCACCGATCCGGTGGAGTAGTCCACGCGGTCCGGGTCCTTCGATCGACTGGGGTAGGGCTGGAGACCGCCGTACTCGCGCAGCGTCGGCATGTACTTCTCGTCGAGGTCGCCGAGAAGGTAGTTGATCGAGTGGAGCACAGGCGAGGCGTGGGGTTTGACCGACACACGGTCGCCGGGGCGGAGCTGCCCGAACCACAGCGACGTCATGATGTGCACCATCGACGCGCACGAGGCCTGGTGCCCCCCGACCTTGAGGCCGCTGGGATTGGGGCGGACCCGGTTCGCGTGGTGGATCATCGCCGTGGAGGTCCACAAGACGCGCTTCGCGATCGACTCCAGTATTGCGCTGTCGGCTCCGGGGGCGGCGGCTCCGGGGGTGGCGGCCTCGGGGGCGACGGCCCCGGTGGCGGCCCCGGTGGCGGCGTGGGTCATGGCTGGGACTCCTTCTCACGGCGTGACGGGGTCGTCGACGTGCTGAACACCGGCGACCAGCGGGTCCGGAGGAAGGACACCAGGTCCCCCGCGGAGGAGGCGGCCGAGGTCTCGGTGCTCCAGATGATGTGCCCGTCGCAGCGGACCGCGACGGCCCCGCCCCGGTCGAGGCCCAGGAGGGTCTCCGTACGCTCCGGGTCGACGCACCGGGTGCGGATGTCGACCACGTCGACCTCCATGGGTCCGGTCGACCCGCTGCGGAGACGGTCCCGCCAGGACCCCGCATCGGCGGTGATGAGGGTGACCGTCTGCGGGTCGCGGTTGACCAGCTGCAGGATCGACCGACGCCCGTCGGAGGTGTCGATCAGGGACACGTGCGGGAGTCGGCCTCCCGGCACGACGCACGGCGAGTACTCCACGACATCCCCCACGACGTCGTCGTCGGTGCCGGACTGACGACCTCGGTCGTCGGCCGCCACGAGCGGCCCGTCGTAGCAGTACCCGAACTCCAGGCCGGTCGAGACGAAATGCGACAGCTGCAGGGGTATCGCCTCGGCGGCCTTTGCACGCACACGCGACGCCCGCGGGGTCTCCTCGAGAAGAACGGCCGTCCGCGCGAGGCCGCCACGAACGAGATGCTCCGAGAGACGCGCGGCCATCCCCGCCGGCAGCCACCTCAGTGGTGCCCGGCCCATCAACCGGGTGACGTTGTAAAGCGCACGGTTCGTCGCACCGAAGTGCCGGGTGACCGCGTCGAGCTGGAAGTGGTTGGACACACTGTGGTGGGCGAAGCGTTCGACCACCGGTCGGCGTTCGAGCTCGTAGGTGTCGAGAAGGGTCTCGCGGGCGCCGTGGGTGAGCACGGCATCGAGCTTCCACGCGAGGTTGTGGGCATCCTGCACGCCGCTGTTGAGTCCGTAGCCCCCGGTGTGGGGGAACCGGTGGGCCGCGTCACCGATCAGGATGACCCTGCCGCGGCGGAAGCTCTCCGCGGTCTGCGAGGTCATGGTCCACGCGCCGGTGGAGACGATGTCGTAGCTGTTGTCCTCGCCCAGGACCGCGGGGAGGGTGTCACGCCAGTACCGGTCCGGGTCGGCGGCGATGGGTTGCCCGGGATGCAGGTAGGTGCCCATCAACACGTAGTGGCGATCGGCGTGCGCGATGAGCACTCCGGCGAACTCCGGTCGGTAGATCCAGGTGAGCAGGGGCCTGTCGTCCGGATGCAGGTCCGGGGACCGGAAGAACGCGCTGGCCATACGGGCCAGGACCGGGCCACGCAGACCGATCCCGAGGCTCTCGCGGATCGGACTGTTCGCGCCGTCGGCACCGATCAGGTACTGCGCGGCGATCCGACCGAGGTCCGTGTCCGCCACCACTCCGTCCTCGACCCGGGTGACGGCGCGCACGCTCACCCCGCGGCGGAACTCGACCAGCGGTTCGGCGTCGAGCCACTTCCAGAGCACGGGCATCAGCAGGTGCTGGCCCACGTGCGAGAGGAGGAAGTCGCTCAGGGAGCGAACCTGCTCCAGCCGTTCCGGATCGGAGAGCAGGTCGATCTCGCCCAGCGGGGGTGCGGAGGTCGACGACATCCACCGGATGACGCTGATCTCGGAGATCGGCGGGGACAGCGCCGCGATCTGTGCGGCGAGGTCGGGGGCGATCTCGCGCCAGATCTCGAGCGAGCGGGCGTTGATGACGTGCGCGGCGGGGTGGGTCAGTGGCTCCTGCCGCCGGTCGAGCACGAGGGAGGAGATGCCGCGCGACGCGAGCAGCAACGCGAGGGTCGCGCCGGAGCTGCCCGCGCCGCAGATCACGACGGGGGCCCGGGTCTCGGGGCTCATAGCGTGCGGAACGTGATGGCGCGCTTGTTGGACCGGGCGGTGGTGCCCGGACGCACTCCCGCCTGTCGGTGCACGAGCTCGGAGGGCGCCGCGCCACCGCGCAGCCGCTCCAGCAGATACCCCGGGTCGATCATGACGCCGATGGGGTTGTCCGCGAACTCCTCGCTGTCGAAGAACGCGGCGGTCTCCTCCGCGGTGGGGAAGTTCTCGACCTGGAACTCGAGGCGGATCCCATCCGGGTCCTCGTAGTACAACGACGTGGTGGGGCCGTGATTGATCGACCACACCGGTTCTATCCCGAGAGATGCGAGACGCTCGTGGTTGAGGAGCAGCCGTTCGAGCGAGCTGTAGGTGAACGCCAGGTGGTCGACTCCGAGGATCTTGCGGCGGAGCCTGGCCAACGGGAAGAGGAAGCGCACGAGGCCGGGGATCTTGACCAGAGCCAGTCGATGACTCTCGTCGTCCCAGGTGAGGAAGGCGATCTGCTTGTCCTCGTGAACGACCTTCGCGCCCAGAACCGTCCGGTACCACTCGATCATCTCCGTCGCCCGCGGCGTCTTGACCACGTAGTGAGCGAGGATCTCCGGCGCGAGGGGGGTGTTGACCGGCTGCGCGATCGTCATGATGTCTCTCCGTTCGTCGAGTTCTCGGCGATGATGGGGGTGCGTTGCGTGCCCAGGTCGAGAGACCCGTCTCCTGAGCGGATCGAGGCGGTGACGAGGTCGCCCGGTCGCAGGAAAGGGCCGTCCTGGTTGCGTCGGATGAACAACCGCCACATCACGTGTTCGGGAAGAAGAGCGGTGGCCAGACGCCTGATGAGCGGATGAGGTGACTTCGCGGCGGTCCCGTGTGGCGTGCCGGTCAGGACGACGTCTCCGGGCGACAGGTTGCAGAACGTGCTCAGCTCGCTCAGCGTCTCGGCCGGTCGGTACAAGAAGTTCGACGTCGAATCCGACTGCCGGACCTCGTCGTTCACCCTCAACTCCAGATCCAGATCGTCGAGGAGTGGGTACTCGTCCTCGTCGAGGATGAGGAGCTCGGGGCCGAGTGGACAGAATCCGCGGTAGCTCTTGCCCTTGAAGTACTGCCCCTGAGGGAGCTGGACATCGCGGGCCGAGATGTCGTTGCCGATCGTGAGGGCGGCGACATAGCGGGGGAGCTGGTCGTCGGTGAGGGTGACCGGCCGGTCGATGGTCGCGCCGATCACCAGGCCCAGTTCGATCTCGTAGTCGAGCAGCCGCACATGGCGGGGGCGGGTGACGGGGTCGAACGGCCCGGACACCGAGGCGTCGGTCTTGTCGAAGAACAGATTGAACGCGCGGTTGTCGGGATCCATGCCCGACTCGATGGCGTGTTGTCGGTAGTTCGCACCCTGGCAGATCACCCGACACGGCGTGGTCACCGGCGACACCACGGTCACGGCGGACAGCCGGTGGGTCGGGGGTCGACCGAGCCCGTCCCGCCACTCCTCGATTCCCCGCTCCAGCACCTCCCCGGTGGTCGGATAGGCGCCTTCCAGGGCGGTGGCCTCGTCACCGTTGACGATGCCCCAGTGCGTCGTCCCCTCGGCGACGTACCGGATCAGCCTGACGGCCATGTTGGCTCCTTCATGTCGAACCCGATGTCGCGGACCCTACCGATTTGGTTGACTGGCAGTCAATGACTATCGGTCAGGAATCTTGCAGGCCAGCCCCCTCTCGTACACTCGGGGACGTGAACAGCGATGCCGGATCGCGCCCCGATGACGCCCCCGGCGCCCCCGGCGCCTCGCCGTCACGAGCCGAACGCAAGGTCGCGACGCGCGGTCGCGTCCTCGAGGCGGCCGCCGAGACGTTCGCCGAACGCGACTACAGCGCGGTCACGGTCTCCGAGATCGCCCGACGGGCGGGCGTCGCGCACGGTCTGGTGTTCCACCACTTCGGGTCAAAACAGGGGTTGTACCGGGCGGTTCTCGACAGGTTCGTGAAGAACATGGACTCGGCGTTCGCCGCGGGCGCCGACACCGACCCCGCCGACGCGATCCGAGCCGGCCTCCGTGCGCACCTGTGCTACGTCGCCGATCACCCGGAACTCGCCCAGCGACTGATCGCCGGGGGGCGCTCACCGGACGCGGACGTACTGGAGGCGTCGCAGGCAGGACGCGCCCGAGCGCTCGAGATGCTGGCCGAGCTCGTCGGGGTCGACGCCGACGACGCCACCGTCCAGTTCGTCGGCCGAACGATCATCGCGGCTGCGGACGAAGCCTCGTTGAACTGGGTGCGGACAGGCTGCCGCCTTCCCGTCGACGACCTCGTCGAGTGGCTCGTCGAGGTGGGGTCCGCGGCGATCAGAGGCGCCGCCGTCCTGGACCCGGACCTCGACGTCGATACCGCCCTGGCGGTCGTGCACACCAGCCGGCGGCCGGGAGCCTAGAGCATTCCGTCCGGCGGCACGGGCCGACCGAGCTAGGGTGATAGCCGTCACATCCCGCGCCCAACGGCGCCGTCCGGGAGATGGTCAGTGCCTCGACTCCGCTTCACCCTCCCCCTCCTGACGGCGGCGGTCTCGACAGCCCTGGCCCTGGCCTGCGCTCCTGTGGCATCGGCGACCGACCCCGCCACCCGTCCCGCCCAGCCGATCTCGTATACGGCCGAGGCAGGCGGGATCTACCAACTCGCCAACCCGGGCCGGCCGTGGCCGGGCGTTGACGACTGGTCGTGCCGGCCCTCCCCGGAGCACCCGCGCCCGGTCATCCTCCTGCACGGCACCGGCGCCAACGGCGTCAACAACTGGGGGACCGTCGCGCCGTCCCTCCTGAACGAGGGGTACTGCGTCTTCTCACCCACGTACGGCGCGACACCGCTGTTCCCCGGAATCGGCGGTTCTTCACGGATGTCCGATCACGTCGCCGAGATGACGTCGTATCTCGATGGCGTCCTCGCGGCCACCGGCGCCGAGCAGGCCGACATGGTGGGCCATTCGCAGGGAGTGACCGTGGCGATGCACCTGGCCAAGGTCACCCGCCCGGGCAGGATCGGAACGGTGGTCTCACTGGGCGGATTCGCCGGCGGGACCGCAGAGGCGGGGCTCCCGGGTCTGGCTTCCCTCTCGCCGGTGGTGGACCTGGAGGGCATGGCCGCCGAGTCCTCGCGGGGCCTACCCGACGGGCCCCTTCCCGTACCCTTCCCCGCGATGCTCGACATCAACGAGCACTCGCCGACGGGCCGCCTCCTCTTCGCCGGAGGCAGCCCGTTCGACCGGAGCACCAGGTACACCCTCATCGCCTCCGCTTTCGACGGCCTGGTCCCACCCGCGATGAGCTTCCCCGAGGGTGACCACCCGGGCGTCACCACGCACGTTCTCCAGGACACCTGCCCACGCAACGGAGCCGACCACGCCTCGCTCTACGCCGACCCCCAGACCCTCGACCTGGTGCTCAATGCCCTCGACCCGGCTGCCGCCGTCACCCCCCGGTGTTGGCCCACCACCCCGGTCCTCGGCGCACTCGGGGCGGTTCCGGCCCGCGGAGAGGCCTGACCCGCTCGACAGCTGTGGTGGACCCTCACACGCGCCCGCGCCTCCACGCCCATACCAACGACCCCACCGCGACCAGGACGAGCACCGGGAGCACCCATGCCCCGTCCACTGCCGTGCGAGTTACCCCGCCACGCGCCGTCGCTTCGACTCCCTCTCCGGGTCCGACGCGTACAACCAGGACTCCGCCTCTCCCGGTCGCACGAGCGCCCGGCCCACCAGGATCACCGCGGCCTGCCGCAGGCCCGCGGCCTCGACGGCGTCGGCGATGTCGGCGAGAGTGCCGCGCAGCTCCACTCGGTGCGGGCGGCTCGCGTGGGCCACCACCGCGACCGGGCACTCCGCGCCGTGCGTGGGCACCAGCCGTTCGGCGAGCTCGCGGATCCGGGTGATCGCCAGGTGCAGCACCAGTGTCGCCCCGGTCGCGGCGAAGTTCTCCAGAGATTCAGAAGACGGCATGGCTGTCGACCGGGCCTGGACCCGGGTCAGAACGACGGACTGCACCACCTCGGGAACCGTCAGCTCGACCCCCAGCTCCGCGGCGGA
>NZ_JAALDV010000415.1:0-1520 GCF_014145045.1 Dietzia sp. DQ12-76 | reverse complement strand
GTCGGTGATCCGTCGCCTCGACATGTGGTTCCCTTCCGGCCCGAACCACTCGAGCGGGCCTCCTCGGGTTCCACCGTAGCGTCACGCCGGTCTCACGCAGGGGCGTCCCACCGCCGACGTGACCCGGGCGGTTGCCGGGCAGCCGGTGAGAGGCCGCCCCGGGTCACCTGCGCGCGGGGATGGGCGGCACGTGCTCGCGCAGCACGCAGCGACTCCCGCTGTAGATCGTGGCCATGCATCTGTTGCAGTGGACGCACAGGGAGCGCCGACGGTCGTCGGCCTGCAGCGTGAGGGGCAGGTCGGGCTCGCGCAGCAGAGCGCGCCCCATCGCCACGAACTCGAAGCCCGCGGTCATCGCCTTGTCGATCGACGGCCGGTCGACGATCCCCCCGAGCAGCATCATCGGCAGACTGACGGCCTCGCGGATCTGGCGGGCGTCGTCGAGCATGTAGGCGTCGGTGTAGGGGTACTCCTTGAACATCCGCGGGCCGACGACCTTCATCCCCAGCTTGATCACCGGCGGCTGGGTGGCCGCGAACTCGTGCAGCGGCGCGTCACCCTTGAAGAGGTAGATGGGGTTGAGCAGCGAGCTGCCCACGGTCATCACCAGGGCATCCGCCGAGCCGTCCTCCTCGATCCACCGGGCGACCTGGACCGCCTCGTCGATCCAGAAGCCGCCGGGCACGCCGTCGTCCATGTTGAGCTTCATGGTCACCGCGATCCGGTCACCCATGGCGTCGCGGATGGCGCGGCCGATGCGGCGGGCGAACCGGGCACGGTTCTCCAGCGACCCGCCGTAGGAGTCCTTACGCTTGTTGAGCCGAGGGCTGAGGAACTCGCTGACCAGATAGTTGTGCCCGAAGTGCACCTCGATCGCGTCGAACCCGGCCTCGGCCGCGCCGCGGGCCGCGCGGACATGGTCCTCGACGATCCGGTCGATGTCCGCTTCGGTGCAGGCCCTGGTGAGCGACATGCCCGTGGGGGCCGGGATCCGGGACGGTCCCATCGCCGGCATCCGGGTGGAGGCGGAGTTGGCCACCGCCCCCGCGTGGCCGACCTGCGCGGACACGGCCGCACCTTCGGCGTGCACGGCGTCGGTGAGCTTGCGGAGCATGCCGCCGTCACTCATTCCCCAGTGGTACTGGTGCCGGTCGGTCCGACCCTCGGGCGAGGTGGCCAGGTAGGCGACTGTCGTCATGCCCACGCCGCCGCGGGCGTACTCGGCGTGGAACTCGATGAGTTCGTCGGTGACCCGACCCTCGGGGCAGCGGCCCTCGAAGGTCGCGGCCTTGACGATGCGGTTGCGCAGCGTCACGTTTCCGATCTTGGCCGGGCTGAAGACATCGGGGGCGGGGGTACCGGGTGAGAGGGGCATGGACGGACTATAACGCGTTTCAATCCGCCGTTCATGCGCTTTGGCCAGCAGTTTTGCACTGAGTGCAAAGCAGGTTCCGCGTCCGGGCCGGCCACCGACGGCCCGGGGCGCCCCGCCGGGGCCCTACCGGCCACCCACCGGCGCG
>NZ_JAALDV010000414.1:0-1664 GCF_014145045.1 Dietzia sp. DQ12-76 | reverse complement strand
GCCCCGGTGCGTCCGGGGTCGCGGCGACCGGCTCACCCGCCGGGTCACGCTCCCGGTCGTCGGTCCGGTCGTCGGTCCGGCCGTCCGCGGGCTCATCCGCCGGGTCGTCCGTCCTGTCGGCTGCACTGGGGATGGGGGTGGGGGGCATGCCGTGGATGGTAGTGATGTAGAGCACCCGTTCCCGCAGGTCATTCGGCATGCCCCTGAATCCTGCTCGAATCCGTCCCGATCGGGAGTGTTAACCTGGGTCCGCGGGCTCGGTTCCCACGGGTCTGTTCCGACGCCCACCCCGACCACCACCGGAGCCAACGGCACGTGACCTTGACCCTCGCCCTCGCAGTGGCCTTCGGCATCGCGGCGATCTCACCGTTGCTGGCCCGCACGATGGGGCGGGACGCGGGGTGGCCGCTCGCCGCCATGCTCGGCGGCCTCGCCCTGTACATCTGGTTCGCCATCCCCGTCGACACCGTCGCGTCGGTCGAGTGGATGCCCGCACTCGGTGTCGAACTCCGTCTGTCCCTCGATCCGCTGGCCCGCGTGTTCACCATGATCGTCCTCGGGATCGGGGCCGTGGTGATGGCCTACTCGTCCCGGTACCTCGGACGCGGCTCGGGCCACGGTGGGTACTACGGCCTGATGACGCTGTTCGCCGCGTCCATGCTCGGGCTCGTCCTGGCGGACGACGTGGTGGTGCTCTTCGTCGCATGGGAATTCACGACCCTCTGCTCGTTCTTCCTCATCACGCTCGCGGGCCCCAAGGGCACGCAACCCGCCGTGCGGACGTTGCTCGTCACCGTCGCCGGCGGGCTCTGTCTGCTCACCGCCGCGGCGCTCATGGTGGTCCGCACCGGTACCACGGTCCTGTCGGAGATCCTGGTCGACCCGGTGTGGTCCGCCGACCCCGCCTTCGCGGCCGTCATCGCGGTGCTCATCGCCATGGCCGCGTTCACCAAGTCCGCCCAGTTCCCGTTCCAGGCGTGGTTGCCCGACGCGATGGTCGCGGCGACCCCGGTCAGCGCGTATCTGCACGCCGCCGCCATGGTCAAGGCCGGCATCTACCTGCTGCTGCGGTTCTCCGAGGCGCTGCACGACGTCCCGGTGTGGAATCTGCTGCTCATCACCTGCGGTATGACCACCGCGGTCCTCGGCGCCGTGTTCGCCATGCAGCGCGACGACCTCAAGGAACTGCTCGCCTACTCCACGATCAGCCAGCTGGGCTTCCTGGTGGCGACGATCGGCGTGGGCACCCCGGCCGCCATGGTCGCCGCGATCATCCACACCATCGCCCACGCGCTGTTCAAGTCGTCCCTGTTCATGTTCGTGGGCGTGGTCGACCACCAGACCGGCACCCGCGCCATGAGCGGCCTGCCGCGGCTGTACCGCATCATGCCCGGCACCGCGATCGGTGTTGGCCTGGCCGCGGCATCGATGGCGGGGCTGCCCCCTCTGTTGGGCTTCGTGTCCAAGGAGTGGATGTTCAAGTCCATGCTCGACGCGCCGGGGGGCGCGTGGGCCGGTCCCGCGCTCGGCGCGCTGGCGGTGTTCGCCGCCACGTTCACCTTCGCCTACTCCGCGCGCTTCCTGCTCGGCGGGTTCGTCACCCACGGCCCGCCGGCGGGTCCCGGGCCCGAACCGGTGCACAGCACCCCGGAGACCATCGAGGC
>NZ_JAALDV010000413.1:0-1263 GCF_014145045.1 Dietzia sp. DQ12-76 | reverse complement strand
ACGCCCAGCCCGGCGGCGATCCCGGCGGTGAGTGCGGTCTTGCCTGCACCGAGGGGCCCGTCGAGGACCACCACGTCGCCGGCCCCCAGCAGTGCCGCGAGTTCCACGCCGAGCTGACGCGTGTCCTCCACGGTGGGGAGGGTCCGCGCCCCCGGTACCCCGATCGTCACGACGCCGTGCTTCGGCGCCCCGGCGGCCCGTGCGTGCGTGCGCGCCACTCGACGACGGCGTCCGCGATCAGGTCACCGAGCACCTCCGACACGTGCGCGGGCTCCTCCAGCATCACCATGTGACCGGCTCCGGGGACCACCACGAACTCGGCGTCCGGCAACGCCTCGGCGATGTCCACCGAGCGGTCCAGGGGGGTGAGCAGGTCGCGGTCTCCGCACAACACCGTGGTCCGTACGTCCCGCAGCACGGGGACGGCCGCGGACTCGTCGTGCTGGGTGAGGGTCTCGAAGAAGTTCGCGATGGTCAGCATGTCCGTCGAGGCGATGAGCTTGTCGACGAACCGCGCGACGGTCGGGCTCATCTTGGCCGGGTCGCCGAACGAGCCGCCATAGATGAACGGGGAGATGACGGCCCCGAGGGCCTTGCGGCTGCTGGTGAACACCCCCGGCGTGCGGCCGGCCAGGCCCACGAACCTGCTGACGGCCCGGCTGTCGAGTACGGCACCCAGGCCCGACTCGGACAGTTCCGCCATCGCGGTGGCGACCAACCCCACACCGAGCACCCGATCGCGGACCGCCTCGGAGTGACGGGCCGCATAGCCCAGCACCGTCATCCCCCCCATGGAATGCCCGATCGCCACGATCGGGCCGGTCGGGGCGGTGGCCGAGATCACCGAGTTGAGGTCGGCCGCCAACTGGGCGATCGTCGAGTTCTCGCGTGAGCTCTTCCCGCTGAGCCCGTGACCACGCTGATCGTAGAAGACCAACCGGACCTCGGATCCGAACCGGTCCTGGAGGTGTCGACGCTGGAAGTGCCAGGAATCCATCGACAGCGTGTAGCCGTGGGCGAACACCACGGTCATCGGCGCGTCAGTCGGGCCGGCCTCACGCACCGCGAGCGGGACCCCGTCCGAAGCGGCGACCATCGAACCCCGGTCGACCCCGAGCTCCCACATGTCCTCTCCGGCCCACGGGTCGCTCGCCCGGCGCCCGGGTAGGAGGGTGCCGACGGATCCGATCGTCGCCGCGCCGAGCGCGCTCAGCCCCGCGGCGAGCCCTCCGGGGGTCCGGATCTGCTCGTCGACGGCCTCGG
>NZ_JAALDV010000412.1:0-1558 GCF_014145045.1 Dietzia sp. DQ12-76 | reverse complement strand
TGGCGGGCCGGTCCGCGGTCGCGGGCGCCGACGTGGCGGTGTTCCAGCACGGGGTCGCGTCCGGCGACCCCATGCCCGATCGCGTCATCCTGTGGACAAGGGTGACCCCCGCGCCCGACGCGTTCGCGGGCTCGGGCCGCGGAGTGCCCGTCACCGTCAGTTGGGAGATCGCCAACGACCCCGGTTTCTCCCAGGTCGTCCGGACCGGTTCGCTCGTCACCGACGCCGGCCGCGACCACACCGTCAAGTTCGACTGCACCGGCCTGGCCCCCGACCGCTGGTACCACTACCGCTTCCGTGCGCTCGGTCAGACCTCGCCCACCGGTCGCACCCGCACCGCCCCGGCGGACGGGGCGCTGCCCTCCACCGGCCGCTGGCGCATCGGGGTGGTCTCGTGCTCCAACTGGGAGGCGGGGTACTTCTCCGGGTACCGCCATCTCGAGGCGCGCGGGGACCTCGACGCGATCGTCGAACTGGGCGACTACATCTACGAGTACGGCCGCGATGAGTACACGGGCAAGTTCGGGGCGGTGCGGCCCCATGATCCCCCGCACGACACCGTGACCCTGGCCGACTACCGGATCCGCCTGGCCCAGTACCACACCGACCCGGACCTCCAGTCCCTGCACGCGCACGTCCCGTGGATTTGCACCTGGGACGACCACGAGCTCGCGAACGACAACTGGTCCGACGGGGCCGAGAACCACCACCCACACCAGGGGCCGTTCGCCGACCGCAAGGCCGCCAGCTCCCAGGCCTACTTCGAGTGGATGCCGGTGCGGCCCGAGTCCCTCCGCGACGGTGGACACCTCTACCGGCGGTTGCGCTGGGGCTCGCTCGCCGAGATCAGCATGCTGGACCTGCGCTCGTACCGCACGGAGGGGCCGGACCGCTTCGACGGCCACGCGATCGACGTCACGGGCACGATCACCGGCGCCGAGCAGTTCGACTGGCTGGCCCGTGGGCTCAGGTCATCGACCGCCCGCTGGAACGTCATCGGCAACTCGGTGATGATCACGCCCGTGCTCCTGCCCCCTCTCGATCCGCGGACCACCGCCGCGCTCACCGAGTTGCTGGGCGTCCCGCGCGAGGGCATCACCTACAACCCCGACCAGTGGGACGGCTACGCGGGTGAGCGCCGCAGACTGATGGAGGTCATCCGCGCCGCCGGCACCCGCAACACCGTCTTCCTCACCGGTGACATCCACACTTCCTGGGCCAACGAGGTGCCGTTCGAGCCCGCGGACTACCCGGGCGCGGGCGTCGGTGCGATCGAGTTCGTGACCCCGTCGATCACCAGCAACAACATCGACGACATGGTCAACCTGCCGGAGGGCAACCCGCTGTCCCAGACCGCGCAGGGGGCCCTCACGCAGGTCAACCGCCATGTGCGGTGGGTGGATCTGGACCGCCACGGTTTCACGGTGGTCGAGTTCACCACCGACTTCGCCCACGCCGACTACTGGGCGCTGGTCGCGCGCGAGGACCCGGCCAGCGGCGCCTACCCCCTCGCCAGCTGGCGGGTGCGGCACGGGACCGACCAGCTGGAGCCGGCCGG
>NZ_JAALDV010000411.1:0-7120 GCF_014145045.1 Dietzia sp. DQ12-76 | reverse complement strand
TCTTGCGAGACCTGCCGGCCCCGACCCGGGCGCAGCCGCGGCGGGGTCGGCTCGGAGCGCGGACAGAGGGACGCGGATGGAACGCACGGGGGCGGGAGGCCAGCCGGCTCTGCGCCGCGTGATGGGACCCGGCCTGCTTCTGGTGTTCATCGTGGGCGACATCTTGGGCACCGGGGTCTACGCGCTCACCGGCAAGGTCGCGGCGCAGGTCGGCGGAGTGGCGTGGTTGACCTTCCTCCTGGCCTTCGGCGTGGCGGTCCTCACCGCCGCGAGCTACCTCGAGCTGGTCACCAAGTACCCCACTGCCGGCGGGGCGGCGGCCTACGCGCACCGCGCGTTCCGGGTGCAGGCGCTCACGTACCTCGTGACCTTCGCCGTGATGGCCTCGGGCCTCACGTCCGCCGCCTCGGCCGCGCTCGCGTTCGCCGGGAATCTCACCCAGGTCATCCCCGCGGACGGGCTCCCCGACCACGTCCGCGTGGCCGAGCAGGCCCACGGCGTCGGAGGGGGCCAGCTCTCCTGGCTGGACTCGGTGACCGGGAACGGGCTGCTGGTGGGGATCGCGCTGGCGTTCATCCTCGCGGTGGCAGCGATCAACCTGCGCGGGATCTCGGAATCGGTCCGGCTCAACGTCGTGCTCACCGCGATCGAGGTCTCAGGGTTGCTGCTGGTGATCGGGATCGGGGTCTGGGCGCTCTCGCACGGCCACGGCGATCTGTCGCGGCTCACCCAGGTGGAGACCTCGCCGGGGGAGAGCCCGGTGCGCTCGATCACCGCCGCCACCGCCCTGGCCTTCTTCGCCTTCGTCGGATTCGAGGACTCGGTGAACATGGCGGAGGAGACCTGGGATCCCGCGCGCGTCTTCCCCCGGATCATGTTCGCCGGGTTGGCGATCACCGGGGTGATCTACCTGCTGGTGGTGGCGGTGTCGGTGTCCGTGGTGCCGCCGGAGGTCCTGGGTTCGGGCGAGACGCCGCTGCTCACGGTGGTGGCGGTGGGGGCGCCGGCGTTCCCCCTGTGGATCTTCGCGCTCATCACCATGGCCGCCGTGGCCAACTCGGCCCTGATCAACATGCTCATGGCCTCTCGGTTGCTCTACGGCATGGCGGGGGAGAAGGTCTTGCCCTCCCTGCTCGGCAGGGTGCTGCCCGGCCGTCGCACTCCCTGGGTGGCGATCTGCGTGACCACGCTGCTCGCCGTGCTCCTCATCGCGGGGGTCGACCTGGCCTCGCTCGGTGGCACCACCTCCCTGCTGCTCCTGGCGGTGTTCGCGGTGACCAACTGCGCCGTCCTCGTGCTGCGCCGCAGTCCCGTGGAGCATCGGCATTTCCGGGCGCCGACGGTGATCCCCGTAGCGGGCCTGCTCAGCTGCGTGTTCCTGGCATCGCCGTGGTCGGGTCGGCCGGCGGAGGACTACCGGGTCGCGGCGCTGCTCCTACTCGCCGGGGTCGGGCTATGGTTGCTCCGGGTGGTCATGTCGTCACGCTCCCGGCGGCGGCGCGACGAGCACGCCAGGCGCCCCACGCCGGACGGATGACGTGTTGTCCGCAGGGCCCCGGTCTCGACACGTTCCCGTCGACACACATTTCGTCGACCAGGCCGGCGGCGTGGAGCACAATGAACCCAGCGGGATGCTCCCCGTGACCGCGGGGGGCCGAGGCGCGGGAATCGGGACCGGGAACTCGAGCGGAGGTCGACGGGCACCGCGCGCCACCTCGGGAAAGGAGCACCGTGATGAAGGTCGGACGCCCATGGGCCGCGTACTCGCTGACCGCCGGGATCGCGATCTGGACGCTGTCGGCACTCGGGGGCGGGCCCGGGCTGTTCCTCGCGCCGGACGGGTCGGGCCTCGGATTCGATCCGGCGATCCTGCGGAACACGCCGTTCGCCGACTTCCTCCTGCCGGGAATCATCCTCGCACTTCTCGGCGTCGCCGGGGCGGCGGTCACGGCGCTGCTGGTCCGCGGGGTGCGCGCACGCGGTCGCCGCGAGTCCCCCTCTCCGTGGCAGTGGTACTTCGCGCTGATCGTGACGCTGGGCCACCTCGTCTGGATGGCGGGGGAGATCGCGTTCCTGTGGACTCCCGTCGCGGGACTCCCCGGCGACCAGCGGGCGATGTTCTACGGGTTCTGGTGGGGGTTCGGGCTCCTGAGTGTGGCGAACCTGCTCCTGGTGTTCGCGCCGTCGACCCGACGCATCCTGGGAGGCCCGGCACGGCGGCGGTGAGGGTTCCGGCTCGGATTACGCGGGGGAGGGGTTTGCGCCCTCGGATCGCTCCAGCAGCCGTCGCATTGCGCCGCGCGCGAGCATCAGCACCACGATAAGCGTGGTCACCGCGAGGAAGCCGCCCAGCTGGACGGCATCGCCGAACGCGAGCGCTACCAGCTCGAGGACCAGCAGCTTGCTGCCCGGCAACACCAGCACCAGTGCGGCCACGTTCACCGCGCGGACTGTGCGCGTCGTGCCCGAGCGGATGCGGCCCACGATCCGCTTCTTGACCCACAGCACGAGCTCCAGGACCACCTTGAGCAGGACGGCCGTGAGAAGCGAGAGAAGGAACGTCTCCGAGAGGACCGCGGGGAGGAGCTGGACAAACACGCCCAGCACGACGAGATACACGAGCACATCAACGAGATCGATCGGACGGATCCTCACCCGCCGAGTCTATCGACCGCGGCATCGGGTGGTCCCCGGT
This sequence comes from Dietzia sp. DQ12-76, assembly GCF_014145045.1. NCBI lineage: Bacteria > Bacillati > Actinomycetota > Actinomycetes > Mycobacteriales > Dietziaceae > Dietzia > Dietzia sp. DQ12-76. Next base: position 4,425 of record NZ_JAALDV010000411.1, on the reverse strand, counting down.
CTCGGGGCGGTGGGCACCGGTCTCAGTCAGCCGAGTTCGTCCGCCAGCCGGACGGTGGGGATCCAGTCGATCCCGAACACCCGGGCCACCTCGGAGAAGGTGGAGGCGTCCGCATCGGTGCTGGTCGCCGAGGCGATCAGGCGGGACAGCATCACCGTCCCCGCCCGCTCCTCGATCGTGCCCGCCGCAGCGAGGAGCGACCAGGCGCACACCTGGTAATTCCGGTGCGCGCGGCCCATCGTCTGTTCGGCCAGGAGCCCCGAGTAGCGGGCCTGGTGGAAGAAGCCTCTGCGCGGGGTGTCGGTGGCGTAGGAACCGTCGGCGAACTGCTCGCGCGCCTGCAGGTTGATCGCGGTGGGCGTGTTGAACACCACCACCGGCGCCTCGCCGCGCTGGAACCGCATCCGCTCGGCCTCGGCCTGCGGGTTCGAGCCGTAGATCCGTGCGACCGGGATCCGGTCGGCCTCGAGCAGCTCGGCCACCGGGTGCGCGGCCGTGGACACCATCTCGGTGGCGATCAGCACCTGGTAGCCGCGCTCGAGTTCGGCCTTGGCCGCCGCGACGGTGTGCTCGACCCGGATCATCGACGCCTTCTGGCGCAGCCGCACCAGCGCGGCCAGCCCGCGGGCGACATTGTTGCCCGTCCGGGCCAGCTGCATCTCCCGCTGGAAGTCGCCCCATTCCAGCTCGTAGGCCCGCCACTGGTCCGGGGTCAGTTCCACCAGGTCCACGTCGAACGGAGGCGGCCCCCACGGCGCCGACCGGGTGAGCATCAGCGGCGGATCGTGCCGCAGCAGCATGTCGCGTGCGTCGCTGATGGCGGCCTGCTGCGTCGGCAACGACTCCTTGGCCTCGGCGCTCCACGTCCACTTTCCATAGGAGGTCTCCAAGGGCGCACCTCGCTCGGCCAGGGCCCGCCCGAAGTCCGACCACGCGGTCGGGGGATCGCCGTGGACCTGCGCGAACAGCGACGACAGGTAACCCCATTCGCCCGGGTGATGGCCAGGGGTGGCGGTGATCGACAGCACGAACGGCGCCTTCTCGTGAGGGCCGTCCATGCGGGTCAGACGACGCATGTAGCTCGTGCGCTTACTGGCGTGACGGAACTGGTGAGCCTCGTCGATCACCGCCACATCGACCTTGAGACGCGGCCGACCGTTGCGGGCCATGAGCTTGCCCAAGCTGTCGGAGGACATGATGATCCAGCGCAGGTCGTCGTCGCCCCGGTCGTCTTGTGTGAGCGCGGCGATGGTCCGCCGCCACGACGGGATGGTGATGCGGGCCGGCCGGTCCACCGTCACCAGAATGGTGCGTCCGCCGCGCTCCGTCGCGATGGCCTTGGCCGCCGCCACCGCCACCAGGGTCTTGCCGGTGCCCACATCGTTCGCCAGGTGGACCTGCCGGAACCCGCGCCGGGCGGCCGCGACGATCGCGTCCACGTCCGCACTCTGCTCCGGACGCAGCGTCATCGGTGCGGCGGTCGCCCCCGGGCCCTCGCTGCCGTTGAGCTCGTCCTCCAGCCACCGCAGGTACGAGTACGGCTTGCTGGCGTAGGGCTTCAGCGGGTCCGGCAGGGTGGTACCGACGTAGGCGTGGGCGGTGAGCGACTTGTAGTAGGTCACCCCGGCCGGCGTCCCGCCGCCCAGACCACCCCAAGGGAGCTCGAGCAGCCACACCCGCTGGCCGGGAGGAATAGTCGGAACCGTCTGTGCCGCGCTGGGCTTGGTGGCCGACGTCGCCCGCGTCGATCTGCGCTTGCGCCTGGTGGGGGACTTGCGTGAGGGCCGGGTCGCCATCAGACGTCCCCGCGCGCGCGGGCGGTGACGAGGGCGAGTGAGTCCACAGCGTTCTCCTGGATGGTCCTGGCGGGTCGGGCTCACTGTAGGGGGCGGGTACGTCACCGCCGGGGTTGGCCGCTGTCGGACGCCGAAGGGGCGGGTAGGTGGCCGGGGTGGCGTGAGGTCGCGTGTCGCGGACGGGGTTCGGGCTGGAAGGAGACGATGACAACGGCCCGCCACGGCCAGGAATTTGAACGAAGGCCTCATGGCACACGAGCGCGACCAGAACGTTAGGAGCTAGTCGATCAAGTCGAGATAGGTTCGGCGCGCTTTCGTTGCATGAATGACCTCACGGCTCCCGTCGTCGTAGCGCAATACGACCAGTTCCAGGACGCGGGCCTGAGAGTCGAACCCCAGCACGAGAACTCGCTGGGGGTGATCATCGTCTAGCGGCGCGGCGAATAGGGCTGACTCCGCGGCGGTCACAATGTCGTCATCAGCGATTCCGTGCTTTCGCGCGGATCGACGAATGATCACGAGGCGGCGGCCCACTCTGCGAGGGCCCGTCGGATCGCCTCTGATCGATTGAGGTGCTCCCGATCCGCCCGTTGCATCACCGCCTTGAGCTCGGCTTCCGTCAATCGGACCGGTACCACTTGCGCAGCGTGTTCTGCCCGGGCCGGGCGCCCCTTCCGCTTCTTCAACCAGGCGGGGTCGTACCCCTCCTCAGCCTCGGCGACCCACTTGTCGAGCTGTTCCTCCGAGACTGGTTCCCCCTGAATTCTCCGCTCCATGAGCACTATCGTAATACGAATCAACCGGTGCTGGAAGGCGACAGTTCGCGGTTCGACCGCGGGCCGGGTGGGCGCTGCTGCGATCTGCGCACAGGTGCGCGCCCGGAATGGACCAAGCAGGACGCACGGCCCGGCCTACGGCGGGCATCGAGAGCGCATAAGACGAAGGGGGCGCGTAAGTCGGCGGGCGGGGCCGCGACACGCTCGACGGTGAGGTGCGGGAAGTGAGGTGGGGAGAGGCGCAGGCAAACCCGCGCCACCCACCCCCAGCCCAGCCTCGACCCACCCTGCGGGGCGACGTGGAACAATGGCCCCCGGTACTGCAGCCACCCATCGCGGTGCCGGCCCAGAGACGATCCACGAACTTCCCCAAGGAGCACAGATGGCGCTTATCGAGCAGGTCGGAGCCCGGGAGATCCTCGATTCGCGAGGCAACCCCACCGTCGAGGTGGAGGTGCTGCTGGACGACGGCTCGTTCGCACGGGCGGCCGTTCCCTCGGGCGCGTCGACCGGCGCCCACGAGGCCGTGGAGCTGCGCGACTCCGACGAGCGCTACATGGGCAAGGGCGTGACCAAGGCCGTCGACGCCGTCCTGGACGTGCTCGCGCCCGCCGTGATCGGCATCCCCGCCGAGGAGCAGCGTCAGGTCGACGAGGCCCTCCTCGACGCCGACGGCACCCCCAACAAGTCCACGGTCGGCGCCAATGCCATCCTCGGCGTCTCGCTCGCCGTGGCCCGCGCCGCGGCGGATTCGGCGAACCTCGAGCTCTACCGCTTCGTCGGCGGCGCCAATGCGCACGTCCTGCCGGTGCCCATGATGAACATCCTCAACGGCGGCGCCCACGCCGACTCGGGCGTCGACGTCCAGGAGTTCATGATCGCGCCGATCGGTGCGCCCACCTTCCGCGAGGCCCTGCGCATGGGCGCCGAGGTGTACCACAACCTCAAGTCCGTGCTCAAGGACAAGGGCCTGTCGACGGGCCTGGGCGACGAGGGCGGTTTCGCCCCGTCGGTCGACTCCACCAAGGCGGCCCTCGACCTCATCGTCGAGGCCATCGAGAAGGCCGGGTACACCCTGGGCACCGACGTCGCGCTCGCACTCGATGTGGCCGCGACCGAGTTCTTCAAGGACGGCAAGTACCACTTCGAGGGCAAGCAGCTCTCCGCCGCAGAGATGGCCGACGTCTACGCCGACCTGGTGGCCAACTACTCCCTGGTCTCCATCGAGGACCCGCTCGACGAGGACGACTGGGAGGGCTGGAAGACCCTCACCGAGATGATCGGCAACAAGGTCCAGATCGTCGGCGACGACCTCTTCGTCACCAACCCCGAGCGCCTGCGCGACGGCATCGAGCGGGGCGCGGCCAACGCGCTGCTGGTCAAGGTCAACCAGATCGGCACGCTCACGGAGACGCTGGACGCCGTGGAGCTGGCGCACCGCAACCGCTACGCCACCATGATGTCGCACCGCTCGGGCGAGACCGAGGACACGACCATCGCCGACCTCGCGGTGGCCTGCAACTGCGGCCAGATCAAGACCGGCGCCCCGGCCCGCTCGGAGCGCGTGGCCAAGTACAACCAGCTGCTGCGCATCGAGGAGATGCTCGGGGACGCCGCCCGGTACGCCGGGGCCGGCGCCTTCCCGCGCTTCTCCGCCTGATCCGGGCAGCGACGCCACTCGGGCACAGCACGCACAGTCCCACGAGGCCAATCCGGTCAGCTAGGTAGTCGAGAGGAGGGCTCATGGCTCGCCCACCACGCCCTTCTGATCGACGGGGCTCGCCGGATCGCCGGGGCGACGGCCGCGATCGCGCGTCGTCCCGGCGTCCGGGGGAGGCGTCGGGGCCCATCCG
>NZ_JAALDV010000410.1:0-2438 GCF_014145045.1 Dietzia sp. DQ12-76 | reverse complement strand
CGAGCGCCTCCCGGGCGGCCGGTCTGGCGTCCGGTGCGACCGCGTCCTCCAGGTCGACGATCACCACGTCCGCTCGCTCGGCCGCCTTGCCGTACCGCTCGGGGCGGTCGGCCGGGCAGAACAGCAGTGCCGGGCCGGGCGGGATCCACGCCGGGGTCATGCCGGCCCCTCCCCCGCCTGGTCGGCCGGACGCTTACGGACCAGCGTCTTACGGACAGCCCTCGCCACCACGTCACCGTGCTGGTTGCGACCGATGTGCTCGAGGGTCACGATGCCCTCGCCCGGGCGCGACTTCGACTCCCGCTTGTCCGTGCACACCGTCTCGGCGTAGAGGGTGTCGCCGTGCAACACGGGCTTGGGGAAGGTGACCTCGGAGAATCCGAGGTTGGCCACGATCGTGCCCTGGGTGAGCTGCGCGACCGAGAGCCCGACCAGCGTCGACAGCGTGTGCATGGAGTTCATGAGCCGCTCGCCGCCGAAGCCCGGCTGCTCGGCCGACCACGCCGCGTCCAGGTGCAGGGCCTGCGTGTTCATCGTCAGCGTGGTGAACAGGACGTTGTCCGTCTCGGTCATCGTGCGCCCGGGGCGGTGGAGGTAGGCGGTGCCCACCTCGTACTCCTCGAACCACAGTCCGCGTTGGACGACCTCTTTGCGCTGGTCCGTCATCGCCTACAGCCCCAGTCCCCGCGCGATCAGCATGAGCTGCACCTCGGTGGTGCCCTCGCCGATCTCGAGGATCTTGGAGTCCCGGTAGTGCCGCGCCACCGGGTACTCGTTCATGAACCCGTAGCCGCCGTGGATCTGGGTGGCGTCCCGGGCGTTGTCCATGGCCGCCTCGGAGGAGACCATCTTGGCGATGGCGGCCTCCTTCTTGAACGGCTTGCCGGCCAGCATGAGGCGGGCGGCCTCGTAGTAGGCGCAGCGCGCGGTGTGGGCGCGGGCCTCCATGCGGGCGATCTTGAAGGAGATCGCCTGGAACGACCCGATCTTCTGGCCCATGGACTCGCGTTCACGCGCGTACTTGACCGACTCGTCCACACACCCCTGCGCCGCGCCGGTGGCCACCGCCGCGATCGCGATGCGGCCCTCGTCGAGGATCGACAGGAAGTTCGCGTAACCGCGTCCCTCCTCCCCGAGCAGGTTCTCCGCCGGGACCCGCACGTCGGAGAAGGTCAGCGGGTGGGTGTCGGAGGAGTTCCACCCGACCTTGTCGTAGGCCGGTTCGACGGTGAAACCGGGCGTGCCGGACGGGACGATGATGGTCGAGATGGCCTTCTTGCCGTTGTCGCGGACGCCGGTCACGGCGGTGACGTTGACGAGCGAGGTGATGTCGGTCCCCGAGTTCGTGATGAACTGCTTGTTGCCGTTGACCACCCACTCGTCGCCGTCGCGCTTGGCGGTCGTCCTGGTGGCTCCGGCGTCCGACCCCGCACCGGGCTCGGTGAGCCCGAAGCCCGCGAGCGCCTTCCCGGCCGCGAGATCGGGGAGCCAGGTGTTCTTCTGCTCCTCGGTACCGAAGTGGTAGATCGGCATCGCACCGAGGCCCACGCCGGCCTCGAGCGTCATGGCGGTGGATTGGTCGACCCGGCCCAGTTCCTCGAGTGCCAGGGACAGGGCGAAGTAATCTCCGCCCATGCCGCCGAACTCCTCCGGGAAGGGCAGCCCGAACAGGCCCATCTCGCCCATCCCGGCCACGATCTCGTAGGGGAACGTGTGGTTGCGGTCGTGCTCGGCCGAGGCGGGGGCGACCACCTTGTCGGCGAACTCGGCGACCGTCGACTTCAGGTCGGCGTAGTGCTCTTCCAACTCAGGCATTGCCTTCTCCTTCGGATTCCTCGGTGGAGGGGTCGGGGGTGGAGGGGTGGGGCTCGACGGTGCTTGGTTCGACCGTCGCGAGCAGGTGGTCGGCGGGCACCTGCTCGCCGGTGGTGACGTTCAGCCGGACCACTCCGTCGATCGGCGCCGACAGCGCGTGTTCCATCTTCATGGCCTCGACGGCCAGGACGTTCTGGCCCGCGGTCACCTCGTCGCCGTCGGCGACGAAACACGCGATGACCGATCCGGGCATGGGGCTGAGGATCTGACCGTCCGACAATCCGGCGTCGTGGATCCGGGAGTCGATCAACGGGAGCAGCCGCAGGTCCCAGGTGCCACCGTCGCCGGCCACCCAGAAGGTGTCCGCCGCCTTGGGGTCAGCGGAGCGGACGACGGTCCAGCGCTGCTGGGTGTCGTCGACGGTCAGTCGCAGCGACCCGCCGTCCCGGGCGACCCTGGCCCGGTGCCGCGAGGAGACCTCGGGCTCGGCCGTCGAGCCGATCGTGGCATCGGTGATGGTCACCTCGGCGTCGTCGGGTGTTCCCCTGAGGCCGACGGTGACGGCGTCCGAACCCGGGCCGGAGTCCAGCCGGGTCCACACCTCGGCGCGCCCGCCGACCCGC
>NZ_JAALDV010000409.1:0-2640 GCF_014145045.1 Dietzia sp. DQ12-76 | reverse complement strand
CGAGGGCGCGGTCTGCCCCCGCCGCACGTTCGAGCGGGTCGCGGACCGGCTGCGCTCGGATTACGGGTGGCGCTGACGCGGCGAGGGCCGGCCGCCGCGTTTTGGCCGGTGAGGCCGCCGCTGGTAAAGTCGGTCGTCGGTGTCCACCGGATCGCGTAGCGCGCGTTCGAGCGGACGAGAGACATGACATCCGATCGACCGGATCCCCGCGGGGCCGTCGAGACACGACCGAAGGTGTGACCAGTGGCCAACATCAAGTCCCAGAAGAAGCGGAACCTCACCAACGAGCGCAACCGCCTGCGCAACCAGTCGATCAAGTCGGCGCTGCGTTCGGCCATCCGCAACCTGCGTGAGGCCACCGAGGCCGGCGACAAGGCCAAGGCCGGCGCCCTCCTCGTCGCGACCTCGCGTCAGCTCGACAAGGCCGCCACCAAGGGTGTCATCCACAAGAACCAGGCCGCCAACAAGAAGTCGTCGCTCGCCAAGGCCGTCAACTCACTCTGAGGCGACCCGCTCCCCCCCACCGCGGGGAGCACAGCCCCGCGGAGAATGCCGCGTCGAGGCTCCGAGGGCCCACCCCGCACCGATCGAGGTCGCGTGGTGGGCCCTCGTCGCGTTCCAACCGGTCGTGTTCTACGCCGCACCCGCCAGCGACCCCACCGCACGGACCGCTCGTTCCAGTGCGTAAGAGGTGTCCTCCGCCTGACCCTTGACCTCCCCGTTGAGGCGGGCGACCACCTGGAGGGCCCGGCCGAGGGTATCGATGGACCAGTACCGAGTCTGCGCGGCGACCTTCTTGACCTTCCACGGGGGCAACCCCTGTCGCGCCAGCTCTGCGGGCGGGGTGCCCCGTTGCGTGCCCACCATGGCGATGGAGTTCACGGCGTCCGCGAGGGCGTCTGCCAACACGACGTGCGGGACCCCGGTGTGCATGGCCCATTCCAGCGCCTCGATCGCCCCGGCCACGTCCCCCGTGACCGCCCGCTCGGCCACGGTGAAACCACTGACGCCCACGACACCGGAGTGATAGCGGCGCACCGCCTCGACATCGACCTTCCCCCCGGTGTCGGCCACCAGCTGGCCGCATGCCGACGCCAGCTGCCTCAGGTCGGTGCCCACCGCCTCGACGAGGGCCTCACACGCCTCCGGGGCCACCCGGACGTCGAGGCCACGGAACTCCGAGCGCACGAATCCCACCACGTCCGTGTGACGTGAGATTCTTCCGGCCGCGTGCTCCTGAGCGCCGGCCTTCCGCAGGTCCGGCACGAGCGACTTCGCCCGTCCGCCACCGGTGTGCTGGACCACCATGACGGTCCGGTCCGGAAGGTCGACGGCCGCGCCCATCACCGCCGCCTGGGCGTCCTTGCCCAGCTCCGCGGCCCCGGTGATCACCACGATGCGGGCTTCGCCGAACAACGACGGCGAGAGCAGTTCGAACAACTGCGACGCACCGACCTCCGGCCCGCCCAGCCGAGAGACGACGGGGGGGTCCTCCCCCGCGGGTGCCGCCGCCCGAGCGGTCGCCACGACACCGGCCGTGGCGCGCTCGGTGAGGAACTCGTCCTCACCCAGGACAAGATGCAGAGCGGCGGGTGCAGAGTCTGGTGACATGTGTGCTCCTCGTCGTCGACAGATGACATGGTGCCACGCACGTCCGTCAGTCCCGCACCACCGCCCTCACGAACCGGGGTCGGCATCCTCCTCGACCATCCGCGCCCGGGTGTCTCCGTGAACAGCGGTGCCGACGGACACCGGTTCGTGGATGGCGCCGGCGGTGTCCGGTACGCGCGCACCGTTACCGATCTCGGCCCGGGAGAGCGTTCCCGAGAACCGCTCGGTCAGCTCGCGGAACACCCGGTGCGAAGTGTGGGCGGCACGCCCCTTCGGCCCGACGGGGCGTTCCTGGTCCGGGTTCGTACAGGCGTCGACGATCGCGTCCACGATCAGGTCGGGGTCGTCCATCGCCGTCAGCCGCGGCGCGTGGCCGGTGTAGTTGCCGACGTGATCCCACCACGGGGTGTCGGCCGCCCAGGGCAGGATCGTGCCGACCTTCACCGTCTCGTCCAACCCGGCCAGTCGCAGTTCCTCGGTGAGGGAACGACCGAGGCTCGTGATGCCCGCCTTGACCGCGGAGTAGGTGGACTGATAGGCCAGCGGAACCTCTCCGGCGACCGATCCCACGTTGACCAGCACCCCCTCGCCACGGGCCGTGAAACGCCGCAGTGCCACGTGGGCACCGAAGATCATTCCCTTGAGATCCACGTCGACGAGTCGGGCGTGATCTGCAAGCGGCACCTCCCAGAACAGGCCCATCACACCGACCGCGGCGTTGTTGATCCACACGTCGATGGGGCCGAAGTGTTCCTCCGCGGCCGCTGCCAGGTTCTCGACGGCCTCGGAATCGCTGACGTCCGTGGGCACCGCCACGGCAGAACCACCGGACGCGGCGATCTGGGCGGCCACCTCCTCGAGCACCTCACCGCGCCGGGCGGCCAGGACGACGTGAGCCCCGCGTGCGCCCAGGGCGATCGCGGCGCCACGCCCGAAGCCGCTGGAGGCTCCCGTGACGACGATGGTCTTTCCGTTCAGGTCGTCATTCCTTCTCATCAGTCCCACTCGTCCCGTCTCCTCGTCATGGTC
>NZ_JAALDV010000408.1:0-1948 GCF_014145045.1 Dietzia sp. DQ12-76 | reverse complement strand
CGCCGACGCCAAGTCGCGGGCCGACCGCATGGTCGCCGAGGCCACGGCGCACGCCGACGGACTGGTGGGCGACGCCCGCGCGGAGTCCGCCGAACTGCTCGACCGGTCCCGCCGCGAAGCCGAATCGACCACCTCCCGTGCCCGAGCCGAGTCCGACCGGCTGGTGGAACAGGCCAACGTCATCTACGACCGCACCATCACCGAGGCCCGCCAGGAGCAGCAGCGGATGCTGTCGGAGTCCGAGGTCGTCCGGATCGCCGACGAGGAGGCCAGCCGGATCCGGGACGCCGCGCACGCGGAGAGCGATCGTCGGCGCGAGGAATGCGACGCCTACATCGACGACAAGATGGCGCGGTTCGAGGAGTTCCTCGGCTCGACCCTCCGCACCGTGTCCCGCGGGCGCGAGGAACTCCACGGGGTCGCCCCGATCGGCCGGCGTGAGGCCCACGGCCGGCGCGGGGCGCGCGAGGGCGATCACTACGGCGACGGGTACGGGGACTACTGACCGACGACGGGTAGTCTGCTGGGCGTGTCCACCACCTCCCGCCCCCGACATCAAGGCCGCCCGGCCGCCGATTCCCTCGTCCTCGACACCCGCAGCATCACCCGGTCGCCGGGTGCGATGACGCAGGTCCGGCGCGCCGCGGTCCTGCCGTCGTCGATCGGGGTCGAGTTGATCCGCATCCCCGAGGGTGACGAGGTCGACCTGGACCTGGACCTGACTTTCGTCGAGGAAGGAGTCCTGGTGACCGGCTCCGTCGCCGGACGCGCCTCGGTGGAGTGCGCACGGTGTCTCGGCGAGTTCACCACCGAGGTCTCCGTGGATCTCACGGAGATGTACGCCGCCGAGGGCACGGCCGCCGCCGACGGGGTGGAGCAGGACGAGGTGCGTCTGCTCGACGGCGATCTGCTGGACCTGGAACCGGCTCTGGTCGACGCATTCGGCCTGGAGTTCCCGATGTCGCCCACGTGCACGGATTACGGCCACAGTGTCTGCGTCAACCCCGACACCCCCGCGCCGGACGGTGTCTCCGGCGACACCGAGGGACGCATCGATCCGCGATGGGCCGGACTGGCCGAGAAGTTCGCGGACCCCGGGACCGACGAGGGGGCCGGGTGACGGACCCCGCCCCCGAGCTCGATGCGGTCCTGGGGGTGCGGCTCCCCGCGGACCTGGCCGCACAGGCTCTGACCCACAGGTCGTACGCCTACGAGCACGGCGGGCTACCCCATAACGAGCGGCTCGAGTTCCTCGGAGACGCCGTTCTGGAACTCATCGTGACCGAGCATCTCTACGCCGCCTACCCGGACCGCCCGGAGGGTGACCTCGCGAAGATCCGGGCCAGTCTGGTCAACACCTACGTTCTGGCCGACATCGCCCGCGAGCTGGGCCCGACGGGGTTGGGAGCGCTACTACGGCTCGGCAGGGGGGAGGAGTTGACCGGCGGACGGGACAAGCACTCGATCCTGGCAGACACCCTGGAGGCCGTCTTCGGCGCCGTGTACCTGACCCACGGTCTGGACGTGGCGAGGGGGATCGTCGAGGGGATCATCGGTGAGCGGCTCCGCGTGGTCCCCACCCTGGGAGCGGCGCTCGACTGGAAGACCAGTCTTCAGGAGAAGTGCTCGGCGCTCGGCCGACCCAAGGCACGGTACGAGATCACCTCCACCGGACCGGACCACGACAAGACCTTCACCGCGGTGGCCCTGGTCGGCGACGACCCGCTGGGTCAGGGCGTCGGCCGGACCAAGAAGGAAGCCGAGCAGAAGGCCGCCGAGCAGGCCTGGGCGGCCCTGGACCGGGCCACGGGCTGACATGCCGGAGCTCCCCGAGGTCGAGGTGGTGCGTCGCGGCCTCGAGACCCACGTGGTGGGCCGTCGGATCCTCGACGTCGACGTGACCGGGGTCCGCACGGCCCGCCGGCAGCCCGGCGGCCCGGCGGAGATC
>NZ_JAALDV010000407.1:0-3261 GCF_014145045.1 Dietzia sp. DQ12-76 | reverse complement strand
GTCCGCCTGGGGCGCCAGCGACCCGATGGTCGTCACCGCCGCCGAGGGCTGCCACCTGATCGACGGCGACGGCAACCGCCTGCTCGACTTCACCTCCCAGCTGGTCAACACCAATATCGGCCACCAGCACCCCGTGGTGATCAAAGCGATCCAGGACCAGGCCGCCGAACTGTGCACCATCAACCCCGCGCACGCCAACGCCGCCCGCGCCGAGGCCGCCCGTCTGGTCGCCGAGGTCGCGCCCGCCGGGATGAACCGCGTGTTCTTCACCAACGCCGGCACCGAGGCCGTCGAGCACGCCGTCCGCATGGCCCGCCGCCACACCGGGAGGCACAAGACCCTCTCCGCGTTCCGCAGCTACCACGGTGCCACCACCACCTCGATGAACCTCACCGGCGACACCCGCCGCTGGGCCAACGACCACGGCAACACCGGCGCCGTGCACTTCCACGCGCCCTACCTGTACCGGTCGCAGTTCTACGCGGAGAACTCCAAGCAGGAATGCGATCGCGCGCTCGAGCACCTCGACTCGCTCATCGGCCTCGAGGGCCCGGACCACTTCGCCGCCCTGATCATCGAGTCGGTGCCCGGCACGGTCGGCATCATGGTGCCGCCGGCCGACTACCTGCGCGGCGTCCGCGAGATCTGCGACAAGTACGGGATCGTGATGATCTGCGACGAGGTCATGTCCGGCTTCGGCCGCACCGGCGCCTGGCTGGCCCTGGACAACTTCCGGTCCGGTGACGACGACTGGGCGCCCGATCTCATCACCTTCGCCAAGGGCTCCAACTCCGGCTACGTCCCCCTGGGCGGGGTGATCCTGCACGACCGGATCGCCGCCTCCTTCGAGACGACCCCGTACACCGGCGGCCTCACCTACGCCGGGCACCCGCTGGCCTGTGCCTCCGTGGTGGCCACGATCAACCTGATGCGGGACGAGAAGATCGTCGAGAACGCCCGCATGATCGGCGAGGACGTGATCGGCCCGCGCCTGCGCGAGCTCGCACGGAAGCACCCGTCGATCGGCGAGGTCCGCGGCCTGGGCGTGTTCTGGGCCGTGGAGATGGTGGCCGACCGCGAGACACGTGAGCCCCTGGCCCCCTACGGTGGGACATCGGAGGCCATGGCAAGGACCTTCGCCGCCGCGAAGTCTGACGGCGTGCTGTTGTTCATGAACTACAACCGATTCCACATCGTGCCGCCCTGCATCATCACGGCCGACGAGGCGAACGCGGGGCTCGACGTGTTCGACCGCGCACTCGATGTGGCCGATTCCTACGTGGGGAGCTGACCGCGCATGGCACTGGTACTGGGACTGATAGTCAACGCCGTCGCCCTGTGGGTGGCGACACTGATCGTGCCGGGGATCTCCCTGTACGAGACTGCGGGGGACGCCGGGATCGACGCCGGCGCCGTCGACAACGAGGTGAGCGTGCCGACCATCGCGGCGCTGCTCATCGTGGCCGTGGTGTTCACCCTGATCAACGCGGTGGTCAAGCCCGTCGTGCAGCTGCTGTCGCTGCCGCTGACCATCCTCACGTTGGGGCTGTTCCTGCTGGTGATCAACGCGCTGATGCTGATGCTCACCAGCTGGGTCACCACGACGTTCCAGCTGTTCGGCGCCGAATACCAGGTGAGCGGATTCTGGGCGGCGTTCTTCGGGGCGATCGTGATCGGCCTGGTCAACTGGGTGCTCGGCATGGTGGTACCCACGCGCGCCCGCGCCTGACGCACGCGCGCCCGCGCCTGTCGTGGGGCGGGTAGGCCAGGCCGCCGCGCCCGCGCCTGTCGTGGGGCGTCCTCGTGTGGCTGCCGAGGAGGCCACCGCCGTCGCCTCGGGATGCCCCGCCGGCCTCGTGGAACGAGAAGAGCGTTCCGAACACATCCCGCGAGTGGGGAGGTTCGGAACGCTCTTCTCGATGGGTGAAGCGGGTCGGTCAGACCGAACTCAGGACCCGAAGGCCGCCGATGACACGGCGCTCGGGACCCAGTTGCGTGCGGCGACGTCGCGGATGAACTGCATCTGCGGGTAGAACGAATTGCCCGGGCAGGCGGTGCCGCCCCAGTCGCGGTGGCCCGAGACGGCCGGCATGTTGCGCGTGGCCCCGCCCTGCGGGTTGCGGTAGGTGATCCCGCCCCGCGGATTGATGCCGGTGGCCGAACACAGCGCACGAACGCAGTCGATGGTCGCGCCCACGGCAGCGGCGGTCGGCGGCGCCCCGGTGAAGTCACCCAGGAGGCAGACGCCGATGTTGCCGTTGTTGACGCCACCGGTGTGGCCCGCGGTGACCACCGGGGGAGCGACACCGGCGACAGGGGGCACCTGGAAGACAGGGGTCCCGCCCACGGTTCCGCCGCGGCCCTGGTAGATCCGGCCCTCCGGGTCGATGAGCAGGTGGTATCCCACGTCGCCCCAGCCCAGGGTGTTGGCGTGGTAGTTGTAGATCGCGCGGACGCTGGCCGCGCGGTCCGGCCCGACGGGCGAGGCCGTGTGGTGGATCGTGATCGCCTGCGCCGGGAAGAACTGCGGCGCCCAACGGTTCCCCGAGACGTCACCGGCGCCCCAGGCGGCCCGCGGGATGATCGGCAGTCCGAGCGTGCCGACGCTGCCGAGGCTGTAGTTGCGCGGTGCGCCACGTCCGTCGTCGAATGCAGTGGCACGGGCGCCCGCGGGTGCGTCCACCTCGTAGCCCACCGACCCCTCCGGCGCCGCGATGAGATCGGAGGCGGGCGTGCTGCCGCTGTCCGGGGCGGAATCCATCGCCTCGAGCGGGAGCCAGTCGCCCACGGAGCCGTCGGGGAAGGCGAAGCGGATGCGCCCCGCGATCTCCTCGGCGCTCGGGAACGTCACCCCGACGTAGCCGAGCGGGCCGTTCGGCTGGATCATTCCACTGCCGGTGGGGACCGACTGGAGCAGATCCTGCGCCATGCCGAGGGAACCGGTGTCGAACGGATTGGCCCCGGCCAAGGGGCCACGAACGGAGGAGGCGACAGCGACGCCGACGCCGACTGACGCTGCGGCGAGGAACCCACGGCGTGAAACGGGCATAAGGGGGCACTCCAGACTCGAACTGCAGAAAAGTGACGCCTGGCATATCGGCGCGATCACCGGAGACATTACGCGCTCGGCGTAACCAAATCGAGATAAACGTTACCGCAGTGATACATGTGGCCACTGTGGCTCAAGAGGCGAATTCTGGGCGCTCCGGGTGACACACGGCGGGCCCTCGCGCACAACCCGCCCCCGCCTCCGCACGGCCC
>NZ_JAALDV010000041.1:0-20096 GCF_014145045.1 Dietzia sp. DQ12-76 | reverse complement strand
GAGGTTCACCGAGCCTCTCGCCGCGTGAGCCGAGTCAACGCTGGGCGCGCAGGGGCCGGTAGAGGATCAGCGCCACCAGAAGCGCTCCCACGAGGACGACAAGCGACCCGAACAACGTGGTGCCGCCGAGATCACCGAATCGGGACAACACCGCAATCGACCCGGCGCCCATCGCGGAGCCGCTGAATCGCACCAGATTGAAGATTCCCAGGCCCGAGCCGCTCTGACCGGCCCGTGTCTGGGTGGCGCCGGTTGACGCCGGCGTCTGGACCATGGCGATCCCGACACCGTTGACGACCAGCACCGCGACCGTCAACCAGTGATTCGCCGAACCGATAGCGAGAACGGCAGCGAGCATCGCAACCGACACAGTGAGCAGCCCCAGTCCCGAGACCAGCGTCCTGGTGAGCCCCCACTTCGTGATCACCCTGGGGATGCTCGACGCCACAACCGCCATGGTCACGGGGAGGGCGAGAAGAACAAGGCCCGCCTGCGTCGTACTCATCCCCCGCATCGACGTCAGGTACAGCGGGATCAGTACCAGGATGGATCCGATCGTGAACATCTGTGAGTAGCCGGCAACGCTGTTCAGCACATAACGTGGCTCGCCCATGAGATGAATCGGCACGAACGGGTGGTCAGTGCGCCGCGACCACCAGACCGAGAAGCCGACCAGGACCATTCCAGCGCCCACCAGAACACCATGGACTGGCCACGGGACGGACGGGCTTGACAGCATGAGGATCGAAAGGATCAGAGCCCCGGCGCCCAGGGTGAAAGTAGTCGCCCCGGGCAGGTCCAGTTTGAGCGGCGAACCGAGATGCCGCGGGACGAACGCGATCGTTGCGATGAACCCGATCAGGCACATCGGGGCTAGGCTTCCCAGCGCCCATCGCCACGTGAGCCACCCGTCGATGAGGCCGCCCGCGCTCGGACCGATCGCCTGGCCCAGTCCGTTGACGGTCGCCCACGCACTGATCGCGACGGCGCGGTGATGTGCACCGAACATCCAGGAGATGAGGGCCATGATCACTGGGGCGAACGACGCCGCTGCCAACCCAGCCAACGCACGCCAGGCTACGAGGGCCTGAAGGTTCGGAGCGAGCGCCGCACCAACCGAGCAGATGGCAGTGCCGATGAGTGCCAGGCAGTAGACCAGTCGGAGTCCGTATCGCTCGCCGAACCAACCGAACAGTGGCATCGACACGGCAAAGGTGAGCATGAAGCCGACGATCACGAAGATCCCGCTCGACAGTGGCGCATCGAACTCGAGGAGAATGCTGTGCAGTGGGACATTGAGGAAGTTGTTGCTCAAGGTCCCCACGAACGTGCCGATGAGCACCGCGACGAGGCCCAGACGGCCACCTCGGCGGAATCTCGTCGTCTCGCCCGGCAGCACCGAAAGCGTAGTGCTCACCCGTTACCCCCGGTCTCTTCGCCTCACACGCCCGGGCGGAAGCCCGAGCGGCCCCTCTCTACCGCACGCACGCTGGGGCCCTTCATTTATAGTCGAGTTAGCCCGCCCTTACCCGGGTCACACTGCCCTGGATTTCTGGTTAATCACCGGGCAGGGTGCACAGGAAGGGGCGGGCGGACTCTCATCGAGGTCGAGGGTGGCTAGAAGATGAGGATGGCGATGGTTGTGGACAGGGTCAGGCCGGCCATCACGGGGACGAAGCACTTTCGTGCCAGGTCGACCGCTGAGGTCCGGGTGACGCCGGCGACCGCGACCAGTGACGACCACGCCACGAGGGTTCCGCCACCGGCCCAGATGTTGCCCATCTGACCGATCGCTGCGAGCGTGGCCGGATCCATGCCGACCGCGGGCGCCAAACCGCCGGCCAGGGAACCGGTGAGCGGGAGCCCCGAGAAACCCGACCCGTCCAGCCCGGCGACCAGACCGATCAGCAGCACACTGAACCCGGCGAAAAACGCGTTCTCGGGGATCCCGGACTGGGCCGCGGTGACCATGTCGAACAGCAGAGTCGGGGCGGTCTCACCCTCCCCCAGACCGAGGATCCGTCCGGCGAACTCGCCGTTGCCCAGGAAGAAGAACCCGGCGATCGGGATCACGATGCCCATCGCACGGAAGGCGAACACGAGACCCTCGATGATGTGCTCGGCGCACGTCTCGAAGAATCCCGCCTTCGTGGTGTCGGTGGCGCAGATCAGGTACGTCATGATCACCGCGATACCCCCGACTATCGCCGCCGCGTCGCCACCCTCGAGATCGGGCACAGCCGTGAACTTGGCGATCAGCAGGTAACCGATGAACGCGGTATAGGCCAGCGGCACCAGGACCGCGAACGCCCGCGCCTTCTTCGAACTGGGCGCCTGCTCGATGACGTCCTCACGGTAGGCGATCGCCTGATCGGGCCCTGGCTCGCTGTCCGTCAAGGTCATCACCGTCGACCCGCTGACCGGATCCTGAGCCGTCGCCGCCACAACCGGCTGCGGCTGCGGCTGCGGCTGCGGCCGAGAGACAGCTCGACCCACGAACGCACTCAACGCCTTGGCCCGCATCCGACTCTCCGACGGGACCTTCGACCGCCCCGATCCGCCACCCAGCGGCAGATCAACACCCCGCTCCCACGCATCCAACAACTCAGGCGAAGGACGACGGAATGACCGACGACTGGTGAAATACGTGATCACCATGGCCGTGATCCCCACGATCAGCGACATCACCATCGCCTTGTCAGCAACCTCATCAACACCCACACCCGCCGCGGTCGCCGACAACCCCGGCGCCACCTTGATGATGTAGTCCGACGACAACGCCATCCCCTGACCCGCCAGAGCGATGATGACACCCGCGGTCAACGGCGGCAGACCCGACCGGATCGCCACCGGGATCAGCACGGCCCCCACCAGCGGCACCGCAGGAGTAGGCCAGAAGAACAGCGAGATCACATAGGTCACCACCGCAATGACGAGGAAACTCGACGTCGGCCCCTTGATCACCCGACGGAACGGCTTGATCATCAACGTGTCAGCACCGATGGCCTTCATCGCCCCGAGCATCGCCGTGATGAAGGCGATCACCAGGAAGATGTTGAACAACTCCCCGGCCGCCACGAGACTGCCCAGGAAGATAGACGCCAGACCGGCGAGAGGATCCATCGTGTACACCGTGGCGGTCACCAGCGTCGCCACCACAGCCGGCACCACAATGTTCTTACGCGCCATCATCGTCACGAGAATGACAACAATCCCGATGAGATAACACCAATGCGCGGCAGTAATCTGAATATCCATACCTAGCGCCTTCTTGTTGGTCGAACGCTGAAGAGTTGGTGCTCACGGAAAGTGATGCCACAATGCTCTCCGGATGTGACCGCCCTCACAACGGATACTATGCACAGTGCGAGACGCAGCCGCTGTGAACAATGACCCCGGTTGGCCGCAGGCAGCGTCCCTCGTCCAGTTCCGATTGGGCTCTAGTTGCTGCGGGGACGCGTGCTGATCCGGTTGGAGGGGACCCGCACATCGATCAACGAGTCACCGCCGGACTTCCGGGCGAGCCATGCGGGTCCTACTAGGTGCGCGAATAGCGCTCGTGCAGGGCGTAAGCCTGCTGTAGGAGCTGCTCGAGCTCCCAGAGTTCGCCCGGACCTCCGAAGTACTTGGGCACGACGGACCAGAGTCTGCTCTCGTTCTCGACGATGCGGTTCCAGAGCCGCTCGCGCTCCTCGATCTCGTCGCAGAACCTGGTGTCGAGGTAAGACTGGCTGCTGCGGCGGAGGTCGCCGACGATGGTCAGGGCCCTCCGCAAGACCGAACGAGAGGTAGACCAGCCGGTCCAGTAGGCCGTCGATGAGGAAGTACAGCTGGCGCAGGCCGAGCAGGGAGAACACAGTGGCAGTGAAGACGATGAAGACGTTCCGTGTGAGCCCGAAGATCGCCGGGATCGAGTCCAGGGCGAACAGCAGGTCGGTCCCACCGATGGCCACCATCACCAGCAGCATCGGCGTCATGACCTTCTTGCCATTTTCTACGGTGAACAGCTTGTCACCGTCGTAGTGGTCGGTGGCCGGGATGACCTTCTTGGCGAGACGCACCGTGATGTTGTCGGGGTCGTCCGACTCGTCACCGGGGGTCAGCAGCCGGCCGGCGGTGACGACGAGGAACAGACCGAATATGTAGAACAGGAAAGCGAAGTTGTCGAGTAGAGCTGCGCCGATGACGATGAACCCGGTTCGGGCGACGATCGCGAAGGTGATGCCGAACAACAGAACTTTCTGCTGGTCGGCTCGGGGCACCTTGAAGCTCGACATGATGATCAAGAACACGAACAGGTTGTCCACCGACAACGCCTTCTCGGTTACGTACCCGGCGAAGTACTCCACACCCATCTGGTGTCCGCCGAAGGTCCACACCGTGATCCCGAACATGATCGCGACACCCACGTAGATCGAGAACCAGATCGCAGCCTCGCGTAGCGTCGGGATGTGCGCCTGGCGCACATGGAAGAAGTAGTCGAACGCCAGCAGCGCCACAATGAGGGCAATCGTCACGCCCCACACGAGCGGGATGGCACCCATGGCGGATTCCACGAGTCCTCCTCAGGTGATCGGGGTTTCGGCTATCCGACGGCCACGGCGGCGGGTTCCTCGTTGCTGCGTCCGAGTTTCTGGGCCAGGACAGCGCAGACGATCAGCTGGGCCTGGTGGTAGATCATGAGCGGCAGGACGATCATCCCGAGCGAGCCGCCAGTGAAGAGCACCGCGGCCATCGGCAGCCCGGCCGCGAGACTCTTGTTGGAGCCGCAGAACAACACGACCACGCGGTCGGGCTGGGAGAAACGCAACGCCTTGCCGTAGAGGAATGCGGTGCCGAGCGCGAACGCGAGCAACACCAGACAGATCGCGGCTGTGATCACCAGCTGGGACGGGGCCGTGGAACTCCAGATCCCCTCGACCATTCCGGCGCTGAACGCACCGTAGACGACGAGGAGAATGGCCCCCCGGTCAACGACCTTCGACACGATCGGCCGCGCCGAGAACCACTGCGACAGCCACCGACGGGCCACCTGTCCGAGAAGAAACGGGACCAGGATCTGCAGGACGATGGAGAAGATCGCACCGCCCCCGACCGAGGACGAGCCTGATGACGCCATCAGGAGAATCACCAGCAACGGGGTCACGAAGACCCCCAGCACGCTCGAGAGCGACGCCGTGACGATCGCTCCCGCGACATTGCCTTTGGCCACCGATGTGAATGCGATCGAGGACTGAACCGTCGACGGTACGAAACACAGGAACAGCAGGCCCATATACAGTTTCTCGTCGATCAGGGCAGGGCTTAACAACTGTAAAGCCATGCCCACGGCGGGGAAGAGGAGGAAGGTCATCGACACGACGGCGGCATGCAGCTTCCAGTGGGTGAGCCCCTGGAGCGCCTGTCGAGGAGAAAGCTTGACCCCGTAGACGAAGAACAGCAGCGCGATCCCGATCGTGCTCGCTACGTCCAACACCTCCGCGAACACGCCGCGTGCAGGCAGGATCACCGCGAGCGCCACCGTCGCGAGCATCGAGAGGATGAAGCCGTCGATGTAGAACCGCCGTAGGAACTTCATTGCACTCTTTTCGGATCGAAGTTAGTCCCGGACCGCCACGGTCAACTCCACCTCAACCGGCGATCCGCCGGGAAGCGACGTCACACCCACGGCGGCTCGGCTCGGTAGGGAACCGGTTCCCAACCGGTTGAGGATCTCGACCGAGGCACCGTCGGCCACTGCGGAGTGGGACGTGAAGCCTGCACCGCAGGCGATATAGACCGTCATACGCAGGCAGGTGGCGATCCGATGTAGTCCGCCCAGCTCGGCGGCCAGCGCTGCGAGCGCATTACTCGCGGCGAGGCCGGCGGCTCGCGAGGCCTCGTCGATCGTCACTTCTTCTCCCACCCGCCCGATGACGACGAGTTCGCCGTCGATGCGGGGCGTCATCCCCGCACTCATGGCGAGTGAGCCGTGGGATGTCGCCGCGACGTACTCTCCCTGCGGCGCCGGCGACTGGTCCGTGGCTTGTCGGAGGGGGTCTCCTGCAGCGGGGTTGTCACCAGCCAAGGGACACCCCCTCTTGTCGGGGGTCACAGCCCCCGGTCAGGAGACCGCGTTCGCGGTCCACGGAGATGACCTGCGCACTGCCTTCGGCGCCCCACTCGCCCTGATCCCGGACGGAGTGCCCCATCTCCCGCAATTGCCGGATCACTTCCCCTCCGAGGCGGGACTCATACCGAAGCTCCGGCTCATCGCCGACAGTGTCGGCGTCGCTGCCGGGATACACGGTGAAGCGAGGTGCGGACACCGCTTCCTGGGCGTCGAGTCCGTGGTCGAGGAGGTGCGACAAGATCTGCATGTTCCACTGCACCTGCCCGTCGCCGCCCGGGGTGTTCCCCACGTGAAGTAGCCGCCCCGCGGTGTCGGTGGCGACCCAGGCATTGAGAGTGTGCAGCGGCTTGCGGCGCGGCTTCACTTCGTTAGGGTGCCCGTCGTTCAGGTACGCCCCCCGGCCCAGGCGGTTGTTGAGGACGACGCCGGTCCCGGGGACCACAGTCTTCGCGCCGAAGGTGAACGCCAGCGAATGGATGAAGCTCACAGCGCGCCCCTCGCCGTCGACCGCGACCATGGAGGTGGTGTCGCCCTCGGATGTGACGAAAGGACGCTGCTTCGATCGCTCGTCGAGTCGGCCACGCCCCGCCCGCACCTCATCGGGCTCGAGCGTCGTGGACCAGCGATCGGTATCGCTGCCGCAGAATGCATACCGGTCCTGGAATGCCTTGCGGGCGGACCTCGCCAGACGGTCGATCGCGCCGGCGCTGAGCCAGGGCTCGAAGCCCACGGCATTGTCGCAGAGGAGGGCCTGTTGCAGCACCATCCATCCGGCAGACGGCATCGGTGTCTGGTGGATGACCGCACCGGCATACTTCGCGGAGATCGACTGCTCCGTGGTCGTCGTGACCTGTGCCGCCCACTCGTCCCCGGTGAAGGGCGCACCTCCGTCCCGGAGGTGCCTGACCGCACGGTCTGCGAACTCGCCGGCGTAGAAGTATCCCAGCGGGTCGGCAGCCGTCGCTCTGATCGTCGCCGCCAACTCCGGCTGCCCCAGGGGATCACCAACTCCGGGGACCCGAGCATCACGCAGGAAGATGTCTGCCATACCTGCATCGTCGCGGATACCACTCAGGGCGACCGTCAGGTCCCGCGCGGTCTTGGCGGAGCAAGGTAGTCCGCGCTCTGCCGCTGCGGCCGCCGGCTCCCACAGCTCGGCGAGGTCGCGACTCCCACCACGGGCAGCCATTGCGGCCATGGCCGCGACACCTCCGGGCACCGCGACCGCGAGGGCGCCGTCGAGAGGCAGCGCAGGCAGCCCGAGTTCTCGGTAGAAGCCGGCGGTCCCGCCATCAGGACCGAACCCGCTTCCGTTGACTGTCCACACCTGTCCGTCGGGTTCGCGGACAACCGCGAAGGCGTCCCCGCCGATGCCACACTGCCCCGGCAGCGTCAACCATGACATCGCTGCCATCGCCAGGGCGGCGTCGACCGCATTGCCACCGTCTTCCAACACGCGCAGGCCGGTCGCACTCACCCGGGGGTGGCTCG
Source organism: Dietzia sp. DQ12-76 (assembly GCF_014145045.1). NCBI lineage: Bacteria > Bacillati > Actinomycetota > Actinomycetes > Mycobacteriales > Dietziaceae > Dietzia > Dietzia sp. DQ12-76. The sequence goes on along the minus strand of NZ_JAALDV010000041.1, from coordinate 12,493 downwards.
ACGACACCATCGCCTCGCCGGCCAGCGCCGCCGGCCGTTTGGGTGCAGTCATCGACTTCCCCTTCACGCGTTCCGCATGGCTCGCCGACGCGGACCACCGTCGTCTCCGACCTCCACGCCGACGAAGATCTCACCGTCCCTCTCTTCCACCGGGTACGTCTTGATCGCGACAGTGGCCGGTGGGTAGACGGGCTCGCCCGACTCAAGGTCGAACACGCTCCCGTGGCAGGAGCAACCGATGCCGTCGTCGACGAGCTTTCCGGACGACAGTAGGCAGTCCAGGTGGGTGCAGTAGTTGGATGTCGCGTAGGCGGTTCCGTGGAGTCGGGCGACCGCCAGCTCGACATCCCCCGCGAAAAAACGGCGGACCATTCCTTCGCGGACCTGTCCGGACCGGGCAACCGAAACGAATTCCATGACTTTCCTCGCTGTCTCTGCTCGACGTGATCGAACATCGTGGGATGGGCTTCTTGTGACTCAGCTCGCGAGGTAGACGGTCTTCTCCCTGAGGTAGAAGTGCATCATCGTCTCCCCGGCCTGTTCCTTGTGTGTCTGCGTGCTCGAGGCCTTGAACCCGCCGAAGGGAGCGGTGAGAGCCATTCCCGTGGTCGGCTGGTTTACCTTGACCAAACCCGTATCGGCGCCGGCCGCGAACTCGAGGGCCCGTCCGATGTCCCGGGTCATGATTGCGCTGCTCAGCCCGTATTCGCTGCTGTTGACCGCGGCGAGCGCCTCGCCCATGGTCGAGACGCGCTGGCAGGCGAGCAGTGGCCCGAAGACCTCTTCGCACGAAATCCGCATGTCGGTTGTGACGTCACCGAAAACCTGTGGATTGACGAAATAACCGCCATCGGCGGCGACGGCATCGGTGTCGGTCAGTCGGACGGCCCCGTCATTGCTGGCCGCATCCACGTAACTGAGGAACTTCTCGAACTGCGGGCGGGAAGCGAGGGGGCCCATCGTGACGCCGTCCGCGTCCCCCCGCCCGACGACGACCTGCCGGACCCTCTCGAGGATCCGTTCCACCACGGCGTCGTAGATCGAATCGACGAGAATCGCGCGACTGGAGCCGGTGCACGCCTGGCCGGACAACCCGAAGGCGCCTTTGACGATGGTCGCCGCGGCCTCGTCCGGATCCGCGTCCTCGAGCACCACGACTGCGTTCTTCCCGCCCATCTCGAGTTGCGCACGGCGGTCGGGGCTGCCGGCGGCGTGGATCGCGCGGCCCACCGCCGTCGACCCGGTGAACGTGATCGCCGGAATTCGTGGATCCGCTGCCAGGGCGCGGCCGACCTCGGCGTCACCGTGGACGAGTGCGATCGCTGAGGCTGGCAACCCGCCTTCCAGCAGAGCCTCGACCATGCGCTGGCCCAGCAGGGGAGTGATTTCCGAGGGCTTGTAGACGACCGTGTTGCCGGCCGCGAGAGCGGGGCCGAGTTTCCTGCTGGGAATGTTCAGTGGAAAGTTCCACGGCGTGATGACTGCCACGACACCGACCGGCTCTCGTCGCGTGTACACCAGGGGCGCCGCGGGTGACGCGAAGGTATGTCCGCCGATCCTGAGCGCCTCACCCGCGTAGAACCGCAGGTTGGTCGGGGTGCGGGACGCCTCGAACGATGCCTCGGCGCTCGTCTTCCCCTCCTCACGGACCAGTTCGGACACGAGTTGGGGGACCTGTGACTCGAGAACGTCAGCCGCCCGCATCAGAACCTGGGCACGCTGCTCCGGACTGGTCGCGGCCCACTCCGCTGCCCCGTCGACAGCCGCGTCGACGGCGGCGTCGACATCGGCGGCAGATGACCGCGGAAAAGTGCCGACGACTTCGGCGTAGTCCGCGGGGTTCTCACGTTCGAAGCGTCGACCGGTGGTCGACTCGATCCACTCCGAACCGATGAAGTTCAGTCCGTCTACTCGTTCAGCTCGCGGGGTCATTGGGTTCTCCTGGGTAGAGGGAAGCTCGCCGCTCATCGGCTGGTGCGCAGTGGTGATGGTCATCGGCTCACACCATCGCTTCTTCGATCTCGTCCATCACGTCCGCGACGTCCATCAGGTCGGTGGACTCGTCCGACAGTCGCTCCACCACCGACCCGACGTCGAGTCCGACCATGACGCGAGCGCCCATGATGTCTTCGCCCCGGTCCATCGCGAAGGCTCCGACCAACGTGCTTCCGGCGAGCATGAGAGCCGAGAACTCGAGCGTCCGGGGATCCCCGCGGTAGATGATCCGGTCGACGTCCGCGGTCGTGCCCACCACCTGGATGTTGCTGTCGTACTGGTCCGACCAGAACCAGGGGGCATCGAACGCCCCCGAGGCCCGCCCCAGGATGGTGTTGGCCACCGCAGCCCCCTGACGCCCGGCGATCTCGAAGTGCTCGATCCGCCGAGTACCCCCGATCGTCGGCACCTTCCATTCCGCCACGTCCCCCGCGGTGAGAATCTCGGGCACACTCGTGCGTCCGGCGGTGTCCGCGAGTACGCCGTTACCGACAGCCAGGCCACTCTCCTCGGCGATACCGGTATTGGGGATCATCCCGATGCCGATCACCACCGCGTCACCCACGACCGTCCCGCCGTTCCCGGTGCGCACGATGACCTCGGTACCGCGATCCTCGATCGACTCGATAGGGTGACCACAACCGATGCGCACCCCGTTCCGGGTATGTAGTTCGCACACGGCATCTGCCAACTCAGCCGGGAGCACCCCGGCGAGGGGCCTCGGCCCGGCCTCGAAGACCGTGACCTCCATGCCCAACCGGCGCACGGTCGAAGCGACCTCGAGCCCGACATAACCGCCGCCCACGATCACCATGTGACCACCAGGCCGAATGGCGGATCGCAAGGAGTCCGCGTCGTCGAGGGTGCGAAGGTAGTGGACGCGGTCGGAGGGCGCGGCTCCCGGGAACCGCCGTGGGCGGCCACCGGTTGCCAGGACCACTTGCGAAGCCTCAAGCCGCCGACCGTCCGAGAGCAGCACTCGACGTGAGGTCGCATCGATCCTCACCACGGCGGTGCCCGAGACCAGCTCGACGTCCTTGTCGGTGAGCCAACGGTCATCGAACAGTGACAGTGAGTCGAGGTCCTCCTGCCCGGAGAGATACCCCTTGGACAGAGGCGGGCGCTGGTACGGCATATGGGGCTCGTCGCACACCAGCGAGATCGAACCGTCGAAGCCTCGGCGTCGCAGGGTACGGACCGCGGAGGCGGAGGCTGTACCACCGCCCACCACGACGACGTGATGACTCTCGGATATGGCGGTCATGGCGATCAACTACTTCCGTGGGGCGCCGGACGAGGTCCGACGCCGGGTCCGGGGCGCGTCTAATGGGTCTGTTTTCTCGGCTTGGCCGAGACGAAGACTGTGCCGTCGACGATCTTGGTCTGATAGGTGGGTTGGCATTCGTCCTGATCCTCGGCGTAACCGGTCTCCAGGTCGAACTTCCATTGGTGACCGGGGCAGATCACCGCCCCGTGCAGAATGGTGCCTTTGAACAGTGATCTCTCCTGATGGATGCAGATGTCGTGGAAAGCGAAGACATCCGGTCCGACCTTGAACAGAGAGACGGGTTCGCCGGCGACATCGACCAGCATCTTCTTTCTGGCGCCGAAGCTGCTGAGCTGAACGGTTGCGACCCATTCCTCGACTGGAGCGCTCACGGGTGTCCTCCGATGTGTCTGCTCGAGATGCACCCGCCGCGGCGGCCACCCTCAGGCGCCGCCGCGGCGAGCGGGACGGCCTGTCAGGCCACGGACTCCAGGTCGGGTGCGACGTAGCTCTCGTAGAGGCCCTTGGTGTACGCGAAGCGCATCTCGGCACCCCACCGCACGGCCTGCAGGCAGCGTTGCTGGAGCTCCACGGTGTCGGCGTGGTCGAGAACGATCTGGTAGCCGCGCTCACCGTGCACCTCATCCGAGGTGATGTGAAGGTCGAAGAACTCGATCTCGTCCTCGGAGAAGCCGTACGCCTCCCGCATCGGAACGATCTGCTTCTTGTAGATGCTCGGCACCTGCGACTCGAGACCCACGATCAACGCGGCTGTCGCGACGACGAAGTGCTCCCGCATAGCGATCGCATAGCACCACGACTGCAGGCCCCGTGTGATCGCGTTCATGTTCTCCGGGTCTTCGATTCGCTCGCGTGTCGTGCCGCAGGCCTCGGCGAAATGGATCAGCAGGTCCGTGTGCCGGATGTCAGCCAGTTCCTCCTCGTACATGTTCTGCAGGAGGAAGTCCTTCGCCTCGGTGTACTGCTCCGGGGTGTTCGCGTAAATGTAGGACAGGTAGTCCGCGAAGGGGCCCACGTAGTGGTAGTGGTTCTCGGCCCACCGTGCGAAATGGTGGCGCTTGAGCGTTCCCTCGGACCAGGCCTTGCTGAACGAGGCGTCCTTGGCTTCACGGCCCTTGATCGCCTCTTCGAGCGCTGCTCGGAAGTCTTCTCGGTTCATGAGCTCGGTCATGGTGTCGTACCTTTCGGGTTGTCTACGACGTCCGTTCGGATCGTCGCGTAGGGGCCGGGTGTGTGCTCACACCCGTTGTCTCAACAGGGCTCGTGTGGTGCGTTCGGTCAGACGGCGACGAAGGAACGCTCGACGACCTCGGCGAACGCCTCGATCATGGCGGCGCCGACCGCCTTGTCCTGGTCCCCGTTCCCTCCACTGATCCCGACACCGCCCACGATCTCGTCGTCGATCCTGAGCGGGAACCCGCCGACGAAGACTGCGAATTTGCCGGGGAGCATGTGACTGATCCCGAACGCCTCGTTTCCCGGGAGCGCAGGCCCGCCGGGGGCCTCGTTGAACAGATGCGTCGCACGCTCGTGGCCGGCGGCGGTGAACGCCTTCGCGATCGCGATGTCCACGCCGGTGAGCCGGGCTCCGGGAAGGCGGTGGAGAGCCACGACGTTGCCGCCGTTGTCGACCACGCAGAGGGTCTGTTTGACGCCGATCTCATCCGCCTTGCGTCGGCCCGCTTCGAGCACGGGCAATGCGTCGTCCAGTTCGATCTTGGTGACTTGCCGCATTGGGTGACCCACTTTCCTGAGCGCGGTTCTTGTTCGGAGTTGCGGTGATCCCTCGATCACTGCGACCAAGCTTCGACCAAAGAGGCCCGAGCCTCCATGGGCAGAGTGCACAGGTTTTGCGCTGGATCTGACACAACATGCATGGGCACGACATGGCATACTGCGGCCATGGCTGCACACGCGCACGCCGCGAACCACACCGAGCAGGGACGACTTCGCATTCGAGAACTGCTGGACGAACCCGTCTTCCGCGGGTGGGCGTTGCTCGGAGGAGACGACAGCTCCCTCGACGATGAGCTGCGATGGAGCATTCCTCTGACACACGCCCTCAACCGCGCGGGATCGTTGTCCGAGCTGGTCGTCTTCGCCGAAGCCCATGAGGTCGGGACTGCGCGGGCTCATATCGACGACCTCGCCAGATCCGGAGCCGCGGCGGTGATTGTCGCGGGGGCCACAAGTTCACTCTCACGTGCACCCCTACCCGTGGTCGGCGTCTCCAGGGACATCGATTTCCTGACGTTCAGCCGCCTCACCGGGGAGCGCGTCCTCAGCGAGGAAGCACACGTCCGCCGTTATGCGATGCAGGTACACGACCGGATAGCCGCGTTGTTACACAAAGGTGCCGACCTGAACAGCCTGATTCGTGAGATCTCCGCGGTGTCGGGTCTCGATGCGGCAATTCTCGACACCCGTTCGCGGGTCATCGCCCACGGCATGGGCGGGAGTCGGCAGGACAAGGCGCGGAAGATCGCCCTCCTCCAGACTCACTTCGCGGTGTCGGAACTGTTCAATCGAAACAGCCTGCGCGAAGAACGCCTGTATCTCGCGAGCCCCCACAGCACTCCAGTTCCATTGAGCCCTGTGTCGCTTGTCGCCTGGCGGATCCAGATGGGGCCGGTAGCGGAGGGATGGTTGGTGCTCATCCCGGGCGTTGACCAGCCTGCTTTCCCGAGACATGACCTCGCGCAAGCAAGAGTTCTGCTCGAACAGTCCGCGTCGATCGTCGCTACCGAACTCGTCCGTCAGCGAAGCATCGTGGAGGCGCAGGAGCGCGCTCGCGGTGATTTCATGCAGGCGCTGGTACACGGCACCTACGCGAACAAGTCCGAACTGGCCGCCCGTGCGGAGCACCACGACTTCCCCCTCGACTCGCTCTACACGGTCTTCGTGTCTCACGTGGGTTTCGGGGACTCCACCCCATCGGAGCCAGAACAGGTGGCCCGGAAGCTGTCGCGGCTACTACCCGGGGACGGTGGGCACCGCACGTTCGCCACCGTGTTGGGCGGGATCATCGTCGCCATTCGAGCCAACCCTGGGGCTCGCAATCCCGGAGGGCACGAGACTGACGTCAAGGCTGACGCCAGAGAGTTCGCCGAGGCCGCCTCGGCATTGCTTGCCACGGAACTTGGTGAGGGAGCTGCAGTCTGTTACGGATCAACCGCTCTCGAACCCCTGGCGATCCGGGAAAGCTATCGAGAGGCACGGGTGGCGTTGGAAGTTGCTCGGAGTCTCGGACTTCGTGGCGGCATCCCACATGACGGCATCCAAGCGGTCTCAGTCCTCGCGTCGATCGCGGGAACGTCGACCGGCGCACAGTTCGTTGGCCGCATGCTCGGTCCGATGCGTAACCATGAGCTGGCAGAGGAGCTCGAGAACACCTTGTCGGCGTACCTGGGCAGCGGCGGCAACATCAACGAGACGGCCCGCCGAATCCACGTGCACCGCAACACCATGCTCTCCCGAATCGAGAAGCTATCCGGCCTGCTCGGAATGGACATCCGCAAGCCTGACAACCAGTTCTCGCTCCGGCTGGCCCTCCAGCTCGATCTCCTCACCGTCGCCCAGCAGAAGATCGCTCACGAGATCGCGCCGCCGGAGTTGTACCCCGGTAGAGTGCCCTCGCGCTGATGTCACCGCCCCAGCACGTGCCCGCGGCCATCGACGATGCGATGATGCGTCAGGCTGTTGTCCCTGTAGGGATCGGGACGGCGGAAAGAGCACTGTCTTCCAGCAGGCGGGACGAGAAATCCGCCCGCTACCTCGCGGTGGTGGCGGCGATCCGGAGGTTCACCGAGCCTCTCGCCGCGTCGGGCGTAACGTCGCCTGCGTGAACGCCGCCCCTCGGTGACGACCCACCGAGCAGGACCGCACTGACGAGAGAGGCAACCATGCCGTTGACCGGCGATTACGAACCCAGCCCCAGTACCTGGGTGCGGGAGCACGTCGAGCGGTACGAGAAGAGCAACGGTGCGTCGGGCTCCGAGCTGTCGGGAATGCCGGTGGTCATCGTGACCACCGTGGGCAAGAAGTCGGGCAAGCTGCGCAAGACCCCCCTGATGCGGGTCGAACACGAGGGTTCCTACGCCGCGGTCGCCTCTCTGGGCGGCGCACCCACCCACCCGGTCTGGTACTGGAACATCAAGGCCCACCCGCACGTTGAGGTGCGGGACAAGGACCGGGTCGGTGACTTCGTGGCCCGAGAGGTGACCGGTGCGGAACGCGAACTCTGGTGGGATCGGGCGGTCGCGGTGTACCCCGACTACCGCGATTACCAGGAGAAGACCGAGCGGACGATCCCCGTCTTCGTGCTCGACCCCCGGGACTGACGTCCCTCACCACCGCACCCACCGATCCCGGTGCCCTGCCACCCCAGGAGGCCACGAATGAGCCGAACCGCCCTCGTCCTCGGATGCGGTGGGACCATCGGGGGCGCCTGGGCGATCGCGGCCATGCACGCCCTCGCCGAGCAGGTCGGGTTCGATCCCCGTGAGGCCGACGTCCTGCTGGGCACGTCCGCGGGTGCCGAGCTGGTGACCATGATCGGCGGCGGTGTCGGGATCGACGAACTGGTCGACATGCAGCGCGGACGTGCGCAGGACCCCCGGCTCCGGGAGCACATCGCGTCCACCCCGCCCGGCAGGCCGCCTCTGCCCCGGCCACCCCTGCTCAATCCCGGGCTGCTGCGCACGCACTCCGGTCTGGCCGCCTACGCCGGGATCGCCCCCAGCGGTCGTGGTGACCTGGGCTGGCTGCAGCGATTGGCCGAGGGATTCGAGGTGGGCTCCTGGTTGCCCCACCCCGCCGCCCGGATGGTCGCCTACGACATCCGCGCCGGTGAGCGGGTCGTCTTCGGCGCACCGGGTTCGCCGATCGCGACCGTCGGCGAGGCGCTGCGGGCGTCCTGGTCGACTCCCGGGTGGATGACCCCGGTCCCCATCGGCGACCGCATCTTCGTCGACGGGGGGATGGGCTCGACGGCCTCGGTGGATCTGCTGGAGCCCGGGGACGCGGACCTGGTCTACGTCATCGCGCCCATGGCCTCGGCGCCCGGCGTCCGCGTGCCCGGACCGGGCGGCCGGATCGAACACCGACTGATCCGAAAGCCGATGTCCGAGGGACTGGCCGCCGAGATCGCCGCCGTCCGCGCCCGGGGCACCACGGTCGTCCCGATCCTCCCGACTGCCGCGGACCTCGCGGGGCTGGGTGCCCACTTCATGAGCAGTACCCGCCGTGTCGCGGCGTTCGAGTACTCGATGAGGACCGCGCCGGACACCGTCCGCACGGCATTGTCCGAGGCCGGCGTGGGCGCGTGACGTCGACCCGAGCCCGTGTCAGCGGGTCGCCCGCCGCGTGACCGGTCGGGACCCGTCACCGAGGTCCGGGTCCGGGAGTCGGCGGCCGGGGTCCGCGAGACCCACGGGGTGCCCGTCCGACGACAGCCGCCGCATGGATTCGAGGAGCATGCGCCGCGCGGTCGCGTTGACCGACGAGACCCGGCTCAGGTCCAGGGTCACCTCACCGTCGCCCGGCGGGATCTCCGCGAGTCGACGCAGCACCTGTTCGGCGCTCGCGAAGGTCATGGGCCCCTGGAGGCGGAAGGTGCGTCTGCCGGTGATCTCGTCGAACCGCACCGAGCGGACGGCCTCCACCTCGGTGACCGTGGTGTTCATGAGGTGCAGCTCCAGATCGCGGGAGAGTCGCTCGAAGGTCCTCACCCCCTCGACGCTGTGGCCGTGTTCGTCGAGCCGAGGCGAGAACACCCCCAGGCCCACCTGTCCGGGCAGGGCACCGAGGATGCCGCCCGACACCCCGCTCTTCGCGGGGATCCCGACGGTGGACATCCAGTCCCCGGCCGCGTCGTACATCCCGCACGTGGTCATCACCGCCAGCACCTGTCGGGCCACCGGCGCCGAGATGACGCGCTCACGGGTGACGGGGTTGACCCCGCCGGTCGCCAGGGTCACCGCCATCACCGCCAGGTCGCGGACGGTCACCCGGTAGGCGCACTGGCGGGTGTACCCGCGGACCGCCGCGTCGGGGTCGTCGTCGATGATCCCTCCCGCCCGGACCAGATTGGCCATCGCCCGGTTCCGGAACGCCGTGCGCAGCTCGGACGTCATGACGGCCGCGTCGACCTCCAGGCGTCGGCCGGCGAACGCGGACAATCCCGCGGACAGCGCCTCGTCGCGCTCGTCCTCGTCAGCGCCGACCGGACCGACCAGGGTGTGAGTGGTGATGGCGCCGATGTTGATCATGGGGTTCCGGGGTCTGCCGCTGATCCTCTCCAGCGAGATCTGATTGAACGCGTCCCCGGACGGCTCCACGGCCACCTTCTCCAGGACCGCCTCGATCCCGCGGTCACGCAGCGCCAACGCGTAGGCGAACGGCTTGCTCATCGACTGGATGGTGAACTCGGCGTCCGCGTCACCGGCGGTGTAGACCACGCCGTCCATCGTGCAGGCGGCCACGGCGAACCGATCCGGGTCCACGGCCGCGAGTTCGGGGATGTAGTCGGCGAGGTGTCCGCCCGCGCCCGTCGCACACAGGTCGCGGATCTCTTGTAGGTAGTCAGGTACCGGCGTCTTCACGGCCTCAGGGTGTCACGCCGGCCGCGCCCGCGCGCCATGGCGGGCAATCCCGGCGCACTGACGGGCAACGCGGAGGTTAACGGCAATACAACGATTGTGTCTCACCGGTTTCGTCCGTTGTTCGCGTCACCCCACACTGGATTCACCCCCGACCAACGACGAAAGGTTGCTCATGAAGCGGACGATCGCAGTAACGGGAGCTATCGGGCTCGCAGTGTTCATGGGAGCGTGTGGCACGGACGACACGAACGGCGACGCCACCGCCACCGACGAGACCACCATGACCACTGAGATGACCACCGAGGAGACGACGGAGGAGATGACGGAGGAGCCGGCGGCGACCGGCAACATCGTCGAGACCGCGATGGCCGCGGGCGACTTCACCACCCTCACCCAGGCGCTCGAGGCCGCGGGTCTGGTGGAGACCCTCGAGGGGCCGGGCCCCTTCACGGTGTTCGCGCCCACCGATGAGGCGTTCGCGGCTCTTCCCGAAGGACAGCTCGAGGAACTCCTCGCCGATCCCACCGGTGACCTGGCCCAGATCCTGCAGTTCCACGTGATCGAGGGCGACGTCATGGCCGAGGACGTGATGGGGATGGACGGCGAGATGGTCCAGACCCTGCAGGGCGCCGAGTTCACGGTCGAGGTGGAGGGCGAGACCGTCACCCTCGTGGACGGCGCGGGCAACCGCATCACCGTCGTCCAGACCGACATCCCGGCCACCAACGGCGTCATCCACGCCATCGACGGGGTCATGATGCCCCCGGCCTGACCCGCGTCACAGGGCTTTCCGACGCGGACGCCCAGTGGTCAGAGGAACACGGTCACGCCCCGCTCGGCCCGTCACGGGTCGGGCGGGGCGTTCCCTCTTCCACGGACCGCGACCGCACCCCCGCCAGTATCCGGACGGACGTCCAGTTGGGCTCCCCGGTCAGGTCGTGTCGTAGCGCGTGAGATCCCGCGTCGCCGGCCCCTCGAGCAACTCGCCACACGCGGAGAACCGCGAGCCGTGCCACGGGCAGTCCCACGACCGCTCGGCCTCGTTCCAACTCAGCGCCGCGCCCATGTGCGGGCAGAGGAGGCCGACCCTGCAGGTCCCGCCGTCATCCGCGGTCGCCTCCCCGATCGGCCGCACGGTCGGCCGGGGAGGACGCACGGCCGCCTGCACGGCGGTGGCCGCGAGCTGCAGCGGCAGATCGGCGTACAGCGAGACCGAGGTGCGCAGCACACCGGTGACCGAGGGTCGACCGAAGGAGACCCGCGGCTCCCGCCCGCTGAGCCGGTCCACCATGATGCCGGCCGCCGCCGGCGCCCCGGTCAGGCCCCACTTGCTGTACCCGCCCGCGAAGTGCACACGGCCCTTGCCCCACGGCATCGGGCCGGATTTGGGCAGCAGCGTGACCGGGTGGAAGTCCTGCGCGGACCATCCGTGCGTGAACACCGCGGAGGGGAAGTGCTTCGCGGCGTACTCGCGCAACGAGTCGATCTTCGACTCGGTCCCCGAAGCCGTGCCGGTGCGGTGGCCGTTGCCGCCGACGAGCAGGACCTCACGGTCTCCCACGGGCACCGTCCGCAGCGAGCGGACCGGGCTCTCGACCGACCCGTACATCCCCTCCTCCAGACCGCCGGGGTATTCGAACGCACAGAGGTAGGACCGTTCCGCCTCCATCGAGGCCACGGTGGGCCCGCGGTCCAGAGCGGGGGACGCGGTGGCCAACACGACGTCGCGCGCCATGCACGTGCCCCCGTCGCTGCGCACACGGACGTGGGCGTCTCCGTCGTGTCCGCGAACGTCCAGTCCCGTGACGCGGGAGTGCTCGATGATCCGGACCCCGAGCGCCGACGCGGCGCGGACCAGTGCCCCGAGAGCCTCGACGGGATCGAGTTGCATCTGGTCGGGCACCTCCACGGCGGACCGGGCGGGGAACGGGACGTCGATCCGGTCGTACCACCGCGCGGGCAGACCCAGTGCGTCGAGCGTGCGCTTCTCCGCGCGCAGGGTGTTCGTCCCCTTGACGCCGCGCGAGAAGGTGACCGCGCGCGGCCTCTGCACGTCCACCCCGTGGGACCCGCAGAACTCCGCCCACCAGTCCAGGCCGTACTGGTTGGCCTCCGCGTATGCGCGGGCGGTCTCCAGACCGTGGTGGGAACGGATGGTCGACAGTCGGGTCCCCTGGAGAACCGAGACCTTGGCCGTGGTCGAACCGCTGGCCCCCGCGCCCACGGTGTGGGCCTCGAGCACCACCACCGAACTGCCCCGCGCGGCCGCGATCAGCGCGGTGATCAGACCGGTGAAACCCGCCCCCACCACCACGATGTCCACGTGCTCGTCCTCGGGGAACTCCGCCACCGGGGGATCGATCGTCGTGCGTCGCCAGAATGATGTGCCCATCGTGCGTCTCCTCTGAGCTCGGTACGAACCTCGCGCGGCAACTGTAAGGCCGCGCACCGTGGCTCGCACCCGCTCGGGTTCACCGCCCGATCACAGTGCGCAGGGTCGCGGCGAACTCCTCCGCGTCGCGCGCGACCAGTCGCGAGTAGCTCAGCACGAGGCCGGCGGTCGGGTTCCGCGCGGACTGCCCGCTCAGCGCGCGCGTACGCCAGCCGG
>NZ_JAALDV010000406.1:4768-6411 GCF_014145045.1 Dietzia sp. DQ12-76 | reverse complement strand
CGGCTGCCGAGCTCGGTGTCGTCGGTGATCCGCGGGATCTCGCCCGTGAGCTCGGAGACACTCACGCCGCTGCCGCCCTCGTCCGCCCGCCGACGCCGACGCGCCTTGGGTGCGGCCGCGTCCGACTGCTCCGCGCCCATGCGCTTGAGCAGCTCCGCCACGGTGATCTGCTGACCGTCCTGATCCTCGGCCATCTCAGCTCCCCTTCCCGTCGCCGCCCGCGTCCCGGTCGAGACGCTGCAGAATGAGCCCCTCCCGCAGGGCCCACGGACAGATTTTCACACTTTCCAAACCCAGAGCCCTCATCGACGCCTCCGCCACCAGTGCTCCCGCGACCACCTGATGCGACCGGTCAGAGCTGATGCCCTCCAACTCTGCCCTGTCAGCGGCCGTCATGCGAGAGATAAACGCGATCACCTGCCGCAGTCCCGAGGCGGTGAGGATCCGCTCGACCCGCGGACCCTCCGACGACGGCGCCGCACCGGTGAGCCGGGCCAACGTGCGGAACGTCTTGGACGTGGCGCAGGCCAGGTCGGGGACACCGGCCGCCCGCAGTTCCCTGGCGGGGCCCTCCAGCTCGGCGTCGATGAAGTCGCGCAGCTGGTTGATGCGCTTGCGCTCCGGCGGATCGGTCTTGAACCAGTCGTGCGTCAACCGCCCGGCACCCAGCGGCAGACTGAAGGCGTACTCGGGCAGTTCGTCCTCACCGTTCGTCAGCTCCAGTGAGCCGCCCCCGATATCGAGGTTGACGATCCGACCGGCGCTCCAGCCGAACCACCGGCGGGCCGCGAGGAAGGTCATGCGCGCCTCGTCCTCGCCGGAGAGCACGCGCAGCGCGATCCCGGTCTCCTTCTCGACCTTCTCGAGCACCGCGTCCGAGTTGGCGGCGTCGCGCACGGCAGAGGTCGCCAGGGCCATGACCTCGCGGCACTTGGTGGCCTTGGCCAGGTCAGCGGCCTCGCTGACGGCGTCGACGAGCCTGGCGACGCCGGTCTTCGAGATGTTGTTGTCCTCATCGAGGTACTCGATGAGGCGTAGACGCGTCTTGGAGTCGTTCATGGGAGTGGGATGCCCCCCGCGATGGGCGTCGACCACGAGGAAATGGACCGTGTTGCTCCCGACGTCCAGGACACCTAATCTCACACGCCCACCCTAAACGGTCTACGGTCGCAGGTTGTGACCGCCACCGAACGCACCAGCAGCCCGGGCGCGCCCGCCGCGGAAGTCCCCCTCGACTTCCCCCGCGAGTGGTACACGTTCCCCGACCCGGCGAACGACCAGCATCTCGTGTCCGCGGACATGACGTGGCTGCTGTCCTCGTGGACGTGCGTGTTCGGCACACCGGCCTGCCACGGCATCGAGGCCGGGCAGCCCGACGCCGGCTGCTGCACGCACGGCGCATTCCTGTGTGACGACGACGACCGCTCCCGCCTGACGGTGAACGTCGAGCTCCTGGGTCCCGACGACTGGCAGCACCGCGAGGCCGCGCTGGAGGCGGCGGAGGCCGAGGGCGGCGATCTCGAGCCGTGGCTGGAAGAGGACGACCTCACCGGGGACGACGGCGAGCCCGAGCCCGCTCTGCGGACGCGCCGCCTGGGCGGTCGGTGCGTGTTCTTCAACGACGTCGGATTCCCGGCCGGCTC
>NZ_JAALDV010000406.1:0-4483 GCF_014145045.1 Dietzia sp. DQ12-76 | reverse complement strand
TGAGCCGGTGTTCGTCTCGCTGCGCGACGAGCTGGTGGAACTGCTGGGGGCCGACTGCTACGAGGTGCTGGCCGCGGCGTGCCGGCGCCGCCGCCAGTTGGGGATCGTCGCGGTGCACCCCGCGACCGAGCGGGCGGCCTCCGGGTCCTGATCCGTCGCGGGGGCCGGGCGCGGCGGTCAGCCCTCGAACTTGTAGCCCAGCCCGCGGACCGTCACCAGGTGGACCGGCTTGCCCGGATCCTGTTCGATCTTGGACCGCAGCCGCTTGACGTGGACGTCCAGCGTCTTGGTGTCGCCCACATAGTCCGACCCCCAGACGCGGTCGATGAGCTGGCCGCGGGTGAGCACTCGCCCCGAGTTGCGCAGCAGGTACTCGAGCAGGTCGAACTCCTTGAGCGGGAGGGTCACCACACTTCCGCGGACGGTCACCGTGTGTCGCTCGATGTCCAGGCGCACCGGCCCGGACTCCAGTACACCGATGTCGTCCGCCTGGTCGCCCTCCGAGTCCGCCCCACGCCTCAGGACGGCGCGGATGCGGGCGATGAGCTCGCGGGCGGAGTAGGGCTTGGTCACGTAGTCGTCGGCCCCCAACTCCAGCCCGACCACCTTGTCGATCTCGCTGTCGCGCGCGGTCACCATGATGACCGGGACGCTCGAGGTCACGCGCAACCGCTTGCACACGTCGGTTCCGGACATGCCCGGGAGCATGAGATCCAGTAATACGATGTCGGCGCCCTCCGCGTCGAAGCTCTCCAGCGCTGTCGGGCCGTCGCCGGCGATGGTGACCTCGAAGCCCTCCTTGCGCAGGAGGAACGCCAGCGGATCCGCCAGCGAGGCCTCGTCCTCTACGATCAGCACCCTGGTCACGGCACCTGGTCCTCTCCTTGTCGGTCGTGCTCGGCGGGGGCCGGGGGCCCCTCGCCACCCGGCTCCACATGGGCCGGAAGTTCGAGTGTGAACGTCGACCCGGTCCCGGGTCGGCTCCAGATGCTGACGGCGCCGTTGTGGTTCTGTGCCACGTGCTTGACGATCGCCAGTCCCAGTCCGGTCCCGCCGGTGGCCCGGGACCGGGCCTTGTCCACGCGGAAGAACCGTTCGAAGACGCGGGTCTGGTGCTCGGGCGCGATGCCGATCCCCCGGTCGGTGACCCGAAGCATGACGGTGTCGCCGTCGAGTGACCGGGTGATCGAGACCGGGGTGCGTTCGGGCGAGTAGTTGACGGCGTTCGAGATGAGGTTGGTCAACGCGGTGACCAACAGGGTCCAGTCGCCCGACACCTCGAGCCCGGACGGGGCGTCGGTGATCAACTCGATCCCCGCCGCCTCCGCCGCGGCAGCCGACCGGCGCATCGCCTCGTCCACCACGGCGTCCACGTCCACCGGCTCGGGATCGCGGATCCGCTCCGCGCCCTGCAGCCGGGACAGCTCGATGAGCTCGGAGACCATCTTGCCCAGTCTGTGGGCCTCGTTCACCACGCGTCCGCCGAAGTACTCGACCGACTCCGGGTCGTCCTTGGACTCGAGCAACGCCTCGGCCAGCACCGCCATCGCCCCCACCGGGGTCTTGAGTTCATGGGACACGTTGGCCACGAAGTCGCGTCGGGCGGCCTCCATGCGGCGCTGTTCGGAGTCGTCGTCGGCGAACACCACCGCGAACTGCCCGAGGTGACCGCCGAGGATCTCGCTCCGACCGCTCACCGACGGGATTCGACGGCGCCCCGCGGTGACCTTGGCGGGCAGGTCGAACGCCGACGGCTGGCCGGAGGCGAACGTGGCCTCGGCGGCGCTCCACACCGGGTCCACCAGGAGCCGGTCGTCCACGATCCCCAGTTCCGCGGCGCGACGGTTGTAGAGCACTACGTCCTGATGGCGGTCCACCACGGCCAGCGCGTAGGGAGCCTGGTGGTACACCGCCCGCAGGACCTCCAGCCGGCTCGGCCCCTGCTGCTCGGCCAGCCGGAGCTCACGGCGTGCGTGCAACCGGGGGACGACGAAGCCGCCGACGATGAAGCCGACCACCGCGGCGACGATCGCGAGGGCGATCCCGAAACTGACCTGCACGTGCCAGATACTACGGTGCGGCGAACCGACGACCACAACAGAGAACCCCCGTCCATCCGCGGGAAGTCCGCAGGTGGACGGGGGTTCTCCGTGTGTTCACCGGAGTGTCACCTACTTCTGGGCGCCCTGGCTGGCGACTGCGGCGGCCCCCGCGGCCGCGGCCTCCGGGTCGAGATAGGTGCCACCCGGGTTGGCGACCAGACCGGAGTCGTCGAAGCGGTAGACGAGCGGGATGCCGGTGGGGATGTTCAGGCCCGCGATGTCCTCGTCGGAGATGCCGTCGAGGTGCTTGACCAGCGCACGGAGCGAGTTGCCGTGCGCGGCGACCATCACGGTCTTGCCCTCCGCCAGCTGTGGGGCGATCTCGGCGGCGTAATACGGGATGAACCGGTCCACGACGTCCTTGAGGCACTCGGTCAGCGGCACCTCCGGCAGGTCGGCGTAGCGGGCGTCCGCCGACTGCGAGTACTCGTTGTCCGGGTCGATCGCCGGCGGCGGCGTGTCGTAGCTGCGGCGCCACAGCATGAACTGCTCGTCGCCGTACTCGTCCTTGATCTCCGCCTTGTTGAGGCCCTGGAGCCTGCCGTAGTGACGCTCGTTGAGCTTCCAGTGCCGCACTACCGGGATCCAGTGCCGGTCACAGGCGTCGAGCGCGATGTTGGCCGTCGTGATGGCCCGGCGCAGCAGGGACGTGAACAGGACGTCCGGCAGGATGCCCTCCTCGGCGAGGAGCCTGCCTCCGCGGACCGCCTCCTCGCGTCCGAGGTCGGTGAGGTCCACATCGACCCATCCGGTGAACTGGTTGGAGGCGTTCCACGTGGACTGACCGTGACGCAGCAGGACGAGGGTTCCGTAAGCCATGCGGCCATTATGACCCGACGCACGAGGACTACGGTGCAGACATGACCACAGACGCCGGCAACACCCCCGATCGACCCGACCGGCCGTGGACCGACCACTACACCCCGGGCACCGCGCACGACCTCGCGTACGGCACCACCACGCTGATCGATCAGTTCGACGACGCCGTGCGGGCCTACTCCGACCGGCCCGCGACCGAGTTCTTCGGCCGCCTGACCTCCTACTCCGAGATCGGCAGCCGGGTCCGCCGCGCCGCCGAGGGGCTGCGGCGCCTCGGGGTGGGTCGCGGGGACCGGGTCGCGGTGCTGTTGCCGAACTGTCCGCAGGGGATCGTCGTGTTCTACGCCGCGCTGCGGATCGGCGCGATCGTCGTCGAGCACAATCCGCTCTACACCGCCGACGAGCTCGCGGGCCCGTTCGCCGACCACAGCGCGCGGGTGGTGGTGACCTGGAACGTCGTCGCCGGCACGGTGCGCGAGCTGGCCGACCGCCCGGAAACGGCCATCGAGCACATCATCGCCGTCGACCTGCTCGACGAACTCCCCGCGGCCAAGCGCCTGGCGCTGAAGCTCCTGCCCGTCCCGTCGCTGCGCGCCTCGCGAGCGAAGCTGTCGGTCCCCGCCCCCGGGACCCTGGATTGGCGAGATCTGGAGACCGGGCCGGAGCTGGACTTCTCCCATCCGCGGCCGCGCGCCGAGGATCCGGCGCTGATCCTCTACACCTCCGGCACCACCGGCACGCCCAAGGGGGCCACCCTCTCGCACGCCAACCTGGTGGCCAACGCCACGATGGGCGAGGCCTGGGTGCCCGGGCTCGAGCCGGGTAGGGAGCGGTTCCTGGCCTCGCTTCCGATGTTCCACGCGTACGGGGTGACGATGTGCGTGGTGTTCGGCATCGCCCAGGGCGCGCGGCTGCAACTCGTGCCGACACCCGACATGGACCTCATCATGCCCATCCTGGCCAAGGACCTGCCGACCTTCATCCCGGCAGTCCCACCGATCTACTCGAAGATCCTCGAGGAGGCCGACCGGCGGGGGATCTCGCTGCGGGGCGTGCGGCACTCGTTCTCTGGCGCGATGAGCCTGCCCGCCGACCTCATCGGCAGGTGGGAGGCCGCGACCGGGGGCCTGCTGGTGGAGGGATACGGGATGACCGAGACCTCCCCCATCACCGTCGGCAATCCCATGTCGACGGCGAGGCGGGCCGGCAGCATCGGCATCCCCTTCCCCGACACCGATATCCGCGTCTCCCACAAGGACGATCCCTCCGTCGACGCCTCCCCGGGCGAGCCCGGCGAGCTGCTGGTCAGGGGCCCGCAGGTCTTCCCGGGGTACTGGGGAAACCCCGAGGCCACGGCCGAGACCTTCCACGACGGATGGCTGCGCACCGGCGACGTCGTGACCCAGGATCCCGACGGTTTCCTCCACGTGGTGGACCGCATCAAGGAGATGATCGTCACCGGCGGGTTCAACGTGTACCCCTCCGAGGTCGAGGCGGTCCTGCGCAGGGCCCCGGGCGTGGCCGACTGCGCGGTGGTGGGCCGGCGCGGCCCGGACGGCGGC
>NZ_JAALDV010000405.1:0-2110 GCF_014145045.1 Dietzia sp. DQ12-76 | reverse complement strand
GACGCACGACCGCCACCGCCCAGGTGCGCCCGGGCCCGGGTTGGGCCAGGACCAGTTCGCGTAGACCCGCGGTGGAGGAGAGCTCCTGGTGCCGGGTGAGGGTCCGGATCAGTGCCGCCGCGCGATCTCGCAGCCGGGCCGCGCGCTCGAAGGCTCCACCCGCGGCGAGCGAGTCGACCCGGTCGATCATCGCCCTGACGGCCGTGGAGTCCCGGCCGGTGACCAGCGCCTCCCATTCCTCGGCGCCGGGTGGCGAACCGGTGGCCTCCGCCAGATCCAGCCACGCGGCCCTGGCGTCCTCGGTTCTCCCAAAGGGTCCGAGGGCGAACGGGTGTTCCGGGGTCCGGGTGACGTGCCCCCGGATCGCACGTCCCGAGGGAGGGGAGAGCCACCACCCTCGGCGCGGAGACCTGGACCGCCGGTTGTAGGGCGGCTGGAGAGAGTCGATGAGCCGCTCCTCGACGGTCCACGCCTCCAGGAGGTGTGCGCACGGCACCGACTCGACGCTCTCGGCGAGGCCGACCATCGTCCGCATCCTGCCGCGTGGATCAGCTCCGGAGTAGTAGGAGCGGGCTCGGCGCCGGACCGATATGGACGACCCCACGTACAGCGCGCCGCCCGACGCGTCCCGGAACAGGTAGACCCCGGGGCCGGTGGTGAGCGTCTCGGTCAGATTGGCCCGGCGCCGGACCGCGGGGGCGAGGCGTCCGTCGTAGGAACGGAGCTCGGTGAGCGTCGACACCCCGCAGTCACCGACCCTGGAGATCAGTGCGTGAAGGACGTCGACGGTGGCGCGGGCGTCCTGGAGCGCCCGGTGGTTCGGCTCGACTGTGGATCCCAGATGGGAGGCGAGTTCGCCGAGGCGGTGCCCACGGGTTTCGCCCCGATGGAGGATGCGCCGGGCCAGCGTGAGCGTGCACACCGACGGGGGATCGGGCCACGGGTGGCCGGTCGACTCGGCGGCCGCGCGGAGGAATCCGAGGTCGAACCGGGCATTGTGGGCGACCAGTACGGCGCCGCGGGAGAACTCCAGGAACGTCGCCATCACCTCACCGAGTGCAGGGGCCCCGACGAGATCGACGGGCGCGATCCCGGTGAGCCTGCTGATGTGGGCCGGCAGCGAGCCGGTGATGGAGACGAAGGTGGACAGCTCGGCCCGGACCTCCCCACCCCGTACCCGGACCGCGCCGATCTCGGTGATCTCATCCGTTCCCGGCCGGGTACCGGTGGTCTCCAGGTCGACGACGACGAACGTCACCTCGGAGAGCATCGGCTCGAGCTCGTCGAAGGCGGCCTGGACCCCCGTGGTCCCCGGGGTGTGGACCAGTTCTCGAGTCGGGGGGCAGGGCATGGCGCACACGGTAACGATCCGGTCCGACACGGACGTCCGACGCACCCCGCCGTCCGCCGTCCGTCGTCACAGGGGATGGGTGTCGTAGGGGTGGGGTGTCGTACCCGGCCGTTACGGTCTGCCCCGAGCCGCAAATCGCGGCCTGGTAACAAATGGGCAACACGCCCAGGACGGAGTGTGATGTAGATCATGTTCTCGATGGACTGCTCGCGGTGTCCGGCCCGGCCGAGCGGGTGCGAGGACTGTGTCGTCTCCGTGATTCTGTCCGAGGAAGTGCAGGTAGATGCACTATCCGAGGAGTCGTGCGGGTATGTTCTCGAGCCCGAGGTGCGTTCGGCGATCGAGGTGCTCATGGCGCTCGGGCTGGTCTCGACCCTGGAGATCGTGGGTGCTGAAACGGCCGCCTAGCGGATGGGCTGGACTTCGGCGAGATGGTTTCGTAACCTTTTCGAGACCTCGGAAGTCATCACCCGCCCACCGGTGGGGGCCGGGGTCGCCACCAAAGCGCCACCGCGGCGCACCGGGGAACCACGTTCCACTGGGGTGAATCGCCCGACGGCCGAGAGGCCGGGGCGTAGGACAGACTTCCGTGTCCGAACCCGTCAGCTAACCCGGTCGGTGTCCAGGAAGAAAGAGGAAATCACTCTCGTGGGAGCCCACAGCATCAAGGCCAGCTCGACCGGGCGCCGTGTCGCCACCGCAGGACTGCTCGCTGCAGGCGCCGCCGTCGCAGGCGCCGGGACCGCGGCCGCCGCACCG
>NZ_JAALDV010000404.1:0-2467 GCF_014145045.1 Dietzia sp. DQ12-76 | reverse complement strand
AGGTGGCCGTCACCCCGGCCCGCAGCGCGGCCCACCGGGCGAGCTTGACGACCGGGGTGAGGACGCAGTGCTTGAGGTCGACGACCGGGTCCGACCGCAGGGCGCGGGTGAGCCGGGACGGCACCGATGCGCGGGTGGACAGTGCGTCGGCGAGGATGTCCGTGAGGATCACCGGATGGTCGGCCACGGCCCGGACGGCGATACGTGGCAGGAGTCCGGGGTCGTCGTGGTCGTCCGTCAACGGCCGGGCGTCGGACAGCAGTCCGAGGTGGACGACCCCCAGGTCGCGGGCGGGGGCGTCGGCCCACCCGTCGGCGGCCCGCGTCCATCCGGCGACGCTCCTGATCAGACGGGGATCAGCGGCCGAGGCGGGGGAGGTCTCGGCGAACCACGGTTCGTGCGAGAGATCTGTGGAGGCGACAGCGCGGCGCACCGTTCGGTCGTCGGGTCGACCGGGGTCGCCGGGATCGACGACGACGGCGAGGGTTTCCAGGTCACTCCCCGGGACGGCCTCCCCGCGACCCACCGATCCGGTGACCCAGACGGCAGGGGACACCGACGGACCCAGTCGCGCGGTGAGCTCGCGCCGCACCGCATCGGACCAGGCTCTCGCGCGCTCGTCTCGGGGGTCACGAGGGGTCGGCATGGGGGCATTCGATCATGCGGTCGGGCCGCCCGGCGAGGGGTGGGCGAAGGCGTGAGGGCCTGTTAATCGGATCGAAACACCGGGCAACCCGGGGGTCACACGCGATGGGAAAACTATCGGCAGACAGGAAATGGTCCCGGCGCAGCTCGGACCCCACCCCGAGAGGAGTCCCGGACATGAGCGATCCCTCCGGCCTCACCACCCCGGTCCCCACTGGTCGGAGCGACGCGTCCACCTCGGCTGCCGCACGTCGGGGCGACCACGACGACCTCGCCGACCTCGGTTACGACCAGCAGCTCCACCGCAGCCTCGGCACCTTCGCGTCGTTCGCGGCCGGGTTCTCGTTCGTCTCGATCCTCACCACCATCTTCCAGCTGTTCGGACTGGGGTACGGGTTCGGTGGACCGGCGTTCTTCTGGACCTGGCCGATCGTGTTCGCGGGCCAGTTCCTGGTGGCGCTGTGTTTCGCCGAGCTCGCGGCGCGGTATCCCCTCTCGGGAGCGATCTACCAGTGGTCGAGGCGGATGGGAGGCGAGATAATCGGGTGGTTCGGGGGCTGGTTCATGATCCTCGCCCAGATCGTTACCGCCTCGGCGGCGGCCATCGCGCTCCAGGTCGTGCTTCCCAGCATCTGGTCCGGCTTCCAGGTCATCGGCGACGACCCGGCCCTCACCTCACCCTCCGGTGCGGCGAACGCCGTCCTGCTGGGATCGGTGCTGCTCGTCATCACCACCACGATCAACTCCCTCGGCATCAGATGGATGGCCTACGTCAACAACATCGGCGTGACCTGCGAGATCGTCGGTGTCGTCGCGGTGATCCTCGCGCTGGTGACCCACGCCGTCCGCGGACCGCAGGTCGTCTTCGACACGGCGGGCATGGGGGACCAGCCCGGGTACATCTGGGCCTGGGTCGTCTCCGGACTCATGGCCGCCTACGTGATGGTGGGCTTCGGCTCGGCCGGTGAGCTGGCGGAGGAGACCGTCAACCCCCGCAGGGTCGCTCCGCGGACCATCCGGATGGCCCTGACGGTCTCGGCCCTCGGTGGCGGACTCATGATCCTCGCCGCGCTCATGGCCGCGCCCAGTCTCACCGACGGCCGGCTGGCCACCGAGGGACTGCCGTACGTCCTGAACTCGGTGCTCGGGAACTTCTGGGGCAAGGTGCTCCTCGTGGTGGTCGTCGTGGCCATCTTCATCTGCACCCTCGCCATCCAGACCGCGGCCACCCGGTTGATGTTCTCGATGGCCCGCGACGGGCGCCTGCCCTTCTCGGCGACCCTGTCCCGCGTCAACCCCCGCACCGGCACCCCGATCGCCCCGGCCGTGCTCATCGGCGTGTCCTGCATCGCGATCCTGCTGGTCAACATGGGCAACGCCGCCATCTTCGCGACCCTCGCCTCGGTGTGCATCATCCTCATCTACCTCGCCTACCTGTGCGTGACCGCGCCGCTGCTCCTGCGCCGACTCCGGGGATGGCCGAACGGCCCGCGCCTCACCGACGCCGAGGGCAAACCCCTGTTCTCGCTGGGCCGCTGGGGGATCCCCGTCAACGTCCTCGCCGTGGGGTACGGCCTGCTCATGACGGTCAACCTCGCCTGGCCGCGGACGGAGATCTTCGACCCCTCCGGGCAGACCCCGTGGATGCGATGGGCCGGCGTCCTCACCGTCCTCGCCGTGGTGGGGCTCGGAATCCTGTGCTTCCCCCGCGGTAAGACCCATCCCAAACCCGTCACGATCGGAGAGTGACCTGATGACCAGCACGACCGAAACCAGCATCACCGACAGCACGTCCACGACCTCGGGCGCCCGCCAGCACGCC
>NZ_JAALDV010000403.1:0-2149 GCF_014145045.1 Dietzia sp. DQ12-76 | reverse complement strand
TTCCAGGCGGGGGAGCGCGTCGGAGACGAACGAGGCGCCGATCACCAGTAGGACCAGCAGGGTGAGCAGGTGCTCGGTGTACTCCACGAACTCGTGGAAGTGCTCGTGCCGCTCGTCGTCGCGCTCGGACGCGCGGACCCCGAGGGCCGCGCAGAACACGGCGAGGAATCCCCAGCCGCCCACCAGCTCCCCCACGCCGTAGGCGAGCAGGAGCGTGGCCACGGCGGCGGCGGGCTCGGCGAACCCCACGAGCCGGTGCTCGCCCACGCGCACCCGGTAGACCGCCGCCCCGATCAACCGGCCCAGGAGGTAACCCACCACCGCGCCGATGAGCGTCTTGGCCACCAGATCCCACGCCACCCAGCCCAGGAGCCACTGGCCGGGATCGCCCTTGGTCGCCAGGTAGATCGCGAGGTAGACGAAGGGGAACGCCAGGGCGTCGTTGAGCCCGGCCTCGGAGGTGAGGGCGAAGCGGGCCTCGTCGTGCTCGTCGTCGACCTCCTCCCCGGAACTCGGACCCTCCACCTGCACGTCGGAGGCGAGGACCGGGTCGGTGGGGGCGAGCACCGCTCCCAGCAGCACGGCGACCGCGGGGGTCAGCCCCAGCACCCACCACCCCAGCACCGCGACCCCCGCGATGGACAGGGGCATGCCGATCGCCAGCAGCCGCCACGTGGTGGTCCACCCGCGCAGGCTCAGCGGGCGGTCCAGCGCCAGGCCCACGCCGAAGAGCGCCACGATCACCGTCACCTCGGCCATCCGCTCGGCCAGCTCCGCATGCTCGATCACGTCGACGAGCTGCGACTCGGTGGGCATTAGCCACCCGACCAGCATCCCCACGCCCACCACCACGATCGGCGCGGACAGGACCCGCTCGCGGAGCAGGCGCGGAAGGAACGACCCGATGAGCAGGGCCGCGCCGATGACCGCGAACATCAGGTCGGTATTGGGCACGCAGTGAGTGTGGGCGCCCTCAGGTCACCTGCGCCACCGATGGGAACCGCTGGGGTGAGCGTGGCGGTCGACAGCGGTCCCGGCGAACGACGACGGGCCGGACTCCCTGGTGGGAATCCGGCCCATCGTGGCTGGTGCGATCACGCTGGTGCGATCACGCTGGTTCGATCAGGCCGTGGCGTCCCGCGCGGCGCCCTTTTCGGTGGCGTCGTTCGCGGTGGGCAGTTCGCCGGAGGCGTTCTCCAGGTGGGCGCGGATGAACCACTGGAACTTCTCGAGCTCGGCGGTCTGGCCGATGAGGATGTCCTCGGTGACGGGGTCGACGTCACCGGCCACGGCGATGGCCTTGCGGTGGTCGCCGATCATCCCGTCGTACACCTTGTCCAGCGCGCCGAGGTGCGCCTGCGCGGTGTCGCGGCCGAGCGAGTAGTCGTCCCACGAGCGGTGGTCGGCGTTGGCGCCGATCGTGCCCACGGGCGAGCCGCCGAGGGTGGCGATGCGCTCGGCCAGCACGTCGGCGTAGCCGCGCACCAGCTCGACCTGCGGGTCGAGCATCTCGTGGACCGCGATGAAGTTGGGGCCCACCACGTTCCAGTGCACGTGCTTGAGGGTCAGGTGCAGGTCGTTGCACGCGGTGAGTCGCTTCTGGAGGGTGTCGGCGAGGGTGGCGGAGTCGTCGGTGGACAGTCCGGGAACGGTGAATTCAGGCATGCTTCGAACTTAGCGCCGCCGCCAATGACGTGCGACCGTAGTGCTGGACGCGCAGGTCAGACCACGTGAGACCGGTCGTCAGCCCTCACCGACGGCGACCGGAACCGGCAGACCCTCACCGGTCCCGCCGGCGCACCCCGCGGTAGATCACCTGGTGCGTGATGAGCCGTTGGAGCAGCACATCGGATGCCGGCGCGGGGACGCGAACACCGCGGCCGGGTGGGGTGAAGACGATGAGTCCGTCTCGCAGCGGGCCGAGCACCGAGCCCCACCGGCGCCTGGGCGGTCGGTAGTCGCGTAGTGGCGTGCCGCGCAGGTGCCCGCGGATGTTGCGCGCGACCAGAATGTGGCCTCGGTTGCGGGCGGAGGTGCGCAGCGGGTCGGTGGCGGCCACGTCGCCGACAGCGAAGACATCGCTGTGCCCCGACACCTGTAGCGTCGGCTCGACGCGGACGAAGCCGCGGTCGTCGAGCATGGCCGCGGG
>NZ_JAALDV010000402.1:0-2559 GCF_014145045.1 Dietzia sp. DQ12-76 | reverse complement strand
CGCCGCGCCGGGCGGGAAGCGCGCCGTGCGCTCGAGGGGCTCGGGTCAGCGGCCGGTGCCGGCGTAGACCTGGGCCTCCTCCTCGCCGCCCAGCTCGAACGCGGCGTGCAGGGCGCGGACGCTCTCGGGGAGCTCGTCCTCGCGGACCAGCGCCGAGATGCGGATCTCCGAGGTGGAGATGAGCTCGATGTTGACCCCGGCCTCGGACAGCGACTCGCAGAACGTCGCGGTGACGCCCGGATGCGACTTCATGCCGGCGCCGACCAGGGAGACCTTGCCGACGTTGTCGTCGTAGAGCACCTGGTCGATCCCGAGGTCATCCTTGGCCTGTGACAGGACCTCGGTGGCCCGGGCACCCACCTCTCGCGGGCAGGTGAAGGTGATGTCGGTCTTGCCCTCGGCCTTGGAGACGTTCTGCAGGACCATGTCGATGTTGATCTCGGCGTCGGCCACCACGCGGAAGATCTTGGCGGCGTACCCCGGCTGGTCGGGGATCCCGACGACCGTGATCTTGGCCTCCGAGGCGTCGTGAGCGACTCCGGTCAGGACTGCGTCTTCCACGGGGATGTCCTCCACTTTTCCGGCCACGAGCGTGCCCGGGTTGGTCGAATACGACGAGCGCACGCGCAGGGGCACGTGGTACCGGCGGGCGAACTCGACGCTCCGCAGGTTGAGGATCTTCGAGCCGACGGCCGCCATCTCGAGCATCTCCTCGTACGAGATGGAGTCGAGCTTGCGGGCGTCGGAGACGATCCGGGGGTCGGCGGTGTAGATGCCGTCGACGTCCGAGTAGATCTCGCAGACGTCGGCGCCGAGAGCCGAGGCCATGGCGACCGCGGTGGTGTCGGATCCGCCCCGGCCGAGGGTCGTGACGTCTCTGGTCTCGCGGGACACGCCCTGGAAGCCGGCGACCAGAGCGATCTTGCCCTGGTCGAGGGCGTCACGGACCCGCCCCGGGGTGATGTCGATGATCCGGCTGTCGCCGTGCTTGGTGGTGGTGATGATCCCGGCCTGGGAGCCGGTGAACGAGTACGCCTCCATCCCGAACGAGCTGATGGCCATGGCCAGCAGCGCGTTCGAGATCCTCTCGCCCGAGGTCAGCAGCATGTCCATCTCGCGCTGCGGTGGTGCGGGGCAGACCTGGTCGGCCAGGTCCAACAGCTCGTCGGTCGTGTCCCCCATCGCGGAGGCGACGACGACGACGTCGTTGCCCGCCTTCTTGGTCTCGACGATCCGTTCGGCCACCCGACGGATACGTTCTGCGGACTCCACGGAGGAGCCGCCGTACTTCTGCACTACGAGTGCCACGCGGTCACACCCTTCCGGTGTTGATCGGCTTAACGCAGCCCTACTTTACGGGAGGTGTTTACTCATCATCGATGACAGAAACCTGGTTGGCCGTCCTCCTGGCCCTCGCCGCCGCCCTCAGTCAGGCCTTCGGCACCGTGATGCGGCACCGCACCAAGGGTCGCGCCGGCGGTCGGCTCGAGGGGCGGTTCGGCGTCCTGGCCAGCAGGTACTGGTGGTCCGGGATGGCGATCAGCCTGGCCGGGTTCGCCTTCCAGGGCGCGGCGCTGGCGTTCGGTTCGCTCATCCTCGTGCAGACGATCACAGTCCTCTCATTGACCTTCGCGCTGCCTCTCGGGGCCTGGGTCACCGGCCGCCGAGTCACCAAGACCGAACTGTTCTGGGGACATGTCCTGGCGGGATGCGTGGTCGTCCTGGTGATCTACGGGCGTCCCATGGGCGGCGACGACCACCCGCCCTGGTACGTGTGGGCACTGGCGTGCGCGGGGGGACTGGTGGCGATCGCCGTGTTGCTTCGACTGTCGCGCAATCGCCGACGCAACGGCAACCGGGCGCTCCTGCTGGGAGTGGCCGGCGGTCTGGCGTTCGCTTATGTCGCGCTGCTCACCAAGGGCGTCGCCGACCGGTGGTACTCGGGCGGGCTGGTCGAGGTCTTCACCGCGGGCGAGGTGTACGGGCTGGTGGTGGCGGCGGTGATCGCGCTGACGCTTCAGCAGATGTCGTTCTCGGCGGGGGCGGTGCACCAGGCGGTACCCGCCTCGACCGTCACCACACCCGTCGTCGCGCTGGGGCTGGGGGTGGTGGTGCTGGGCGAGTGGTTCACCGTCGACGGCGCCGAACTCGCCATCCTCGCCGCGACCCTGGTGTTGATGGTGGTGGCCACCGTGCGGCTGGCCAACAAGGAGGTCGATCTCGAGCCACAGGCCGACCCGGGCGGCGCGGGCGCGGCCAGTCCAGCGGTAACACGGCCGCAGCCGCCCGCGATTCCAGAGCCATGAGGACCCACCCCGAGCGCCAGCGCACGTCGATCTCATCGCTTAGGCTGAGCCTCATGCGTCCCACCCGCCCCAGTGGCACCTTGAGTAACAGCTGTGCCGAGAGGGCCGGCGGCAGCCCCGGGCAGGCCGCGACGTCCCGGCGCCCCTCTCCCAGAACACCCCGATTCGTGGCGACGGCGCTCGCCTCCGCCGCCGCGATCCTCACCCCCCTCGTCGTCACCGCCCCCACCGCCGGGGCGGTGGTCAACGGCGC
>NZ_JAALDV010000401.1:0-9346 GCF_014145045.1 Dietzia sp. DQ12-76 | reverse complement strand
GCGCCGCCTCGGTGGCCCCCAGAAGACTCACCGCGCGCGAATAGGTGATGCCCTCCTCGCCCGCGCCGGCCATCAGCTGGTCCAGCACGCTCAACGTATCGCGCGGCGACCCCCCACCGGCGCGGATGACCAGCGGGAAGACGGTCGGCTCGACCCGCACGCCCTCCTGGTCGCAGACCCGCTCGAGGAGTCCACGCATCGCCGAGGGCGTGAGCAGGCGGAACGGGTAGTGGTGCGTCCGTGAACGGATCGTCGGCAGCACCTTCTCCGGCTCGGTGGTGGCGAAGATGAAGATGAGGTGCTCCGGCGGCTCCTCCACGATCTTGAGCAGCGCGTTGAAGCCCGCGTTGGTGACCATGTGCGCCTCGTCGATGATGAGCACCCGGTACCGCGACGACGCCGGCGCGAAAAATGCCCGCTCACGCAGGTCACGGGTGTCGTCCACACCACCGTGGCTGGCCGCGTCGAGCTCGGTGACGTCCAGCGTGCCCGTGCCCCCGGGCGCGAGCGCCACGCAGGAGTCGCACTCCCCGCAGGGTGTCGCGGTGGGTCCCTCCACGCAGTTCAGCGACCGGGCGAGGATGCGGGCGGACGAGGTCTTGCCGCACCCGCGCGGCCCGGAGAAGAGATACGCGTGGTTGATCCGGCCGGAGGACAATGCCACGGAGAGCGGCTCGGTGACGTGCTCCTGGCCCACGACCTCGGCGAAGGAGGCGGGGCGGTACTTCCGGTAGAGGGCCACGGCTAGAGGGTACCCAGGGGGTACGACGACGAGGCGAGACCTCTGCGTCCGGGAGGACGACATCCCGAAATGACCGGAGGGGCCGCGTCTCCGCGACCCCTCCCGACGTCCCTCGCGCGGCGGTGCGGGCCCCCTCAGACCCTCGCGGCGCGGTTCCGGACCGAGATCACAGCACCGGCCCCTCGCAGCCCCTCAGCCGCACTCCGGTGCCCGATCCCTTATGGGGTCCGGACGCGTCAAATACAACCACGCGGACCTGCGGCGATCAAGGACCTTCCTCAATTGACTACTGCTCAACAGCGCTTTCGGGGCCATTCGTGCACGTCAGAGCACTGTCCCCCGAAATTCCCGGCGAGTCCACGTAATGAGAACGTGTTACAGATCACAGCACCACCGCTTTCGCTGGTGACAGCGGCCCCGTCGACACCCCCACAGGGGCATCACTGGGTCCGCATCTCAGTGATTGGTGATTAACGAAGCGGCAGGCTGTGTTACATCACTTCTGCGCGTCGCGACACGCCGCGAGCAACGCGCACAGTCCCACCACGTCCATCGCCGTCTCCACCTCGGCCAACGGCGGGAGGGTGGGCGCCAGCCGGATGTGCCTGTCGTCGGGATCCCGCCCGTACGGATAGGCCGAACCCGCCGGGGTCAACGCCACACCGATCGCCTTGGCCAGGCGGACGGTCTCCGTGGCGGTACCGTCCGGGACCTCGAGGTCGATGAAATACCCGCCCTCAGGCCTGGTCCAGCGGGCCACCCCGTAGTCGCCGAGGCGGCGGCCCAACGCTGCGGCGGCCGCCTCGAACTTGGGGGCCACGATCTCCCGGTGCTTCTGCATGTGGGCGCGCACCCCGTCGGCGTCACCGAAGAACCGCGCGTGCGCCAGCTGGTTCACCTTGTTCGGTCCGATCGACCGGACCCCGGTGTGCCTCAGATACCAGTCGAGGTTCGGCGTCGAGGCCGAGAGGAACGACACGCCCGCGCCGGCGAAGGTGATCTTGGAGGTCGAACACACCTGCAGGAAGCGATGAGGGTGACCGGCCTCCGCGGCGATCGAGTCGACGTCGGGCACCTTGGGGAAATCCGGGGTCAGCGTGTGCACCACGTAGGCGTTGTCCCAGATCACCCGGAAGTCCGGGGCGGCCGTGACCATGCGCGCCAGCCGCGACACGGTGTGATCGCTGTAGACGACGCCGGTCGGGTTGGAGTAGATCGGCACACACCACATGCCCTTGATCGACGGGTCCGTCGCCACGAGATGCTCCACCTCGTCCATGTCCGGGCCGCCCTCGCCCATCGCCACCGGGATCATCTCGATACCGAGGGCCTCGGTGATGGTGAAGTGCCGGTCGTATCCGGGCACCGGGCAGAGCCACCGGAGCGTCGGCTCGTCCTTCCACGGACGCTCGGAATCCGGCGTGCCGAACAACATCGAGAACGCCAGCAGGTCGTACATGATCGACAGGCTCGCGTTGTCCTGCGCGATCACCCGGTCGACGTCCACCCCCAGGAGCTCGGCGATGATCCCACGGAGCTCCGGCAGTCCTGCCCCGCCTCCATAGTTCCGGACGTCGGTCGACCCCGCGGTGTGGTCCCCCTCCCCCGGCAGGGCCAGCAGCCGCTCGGAGAGGTCCAGCTGTTCGGGCGAGGGCTTACCTCGGGTCAGGTCCAGGGAGAGACCGCGCTCGGCGAGGGAGTCGTACTCGCGGGACAACTCCGATTCGAGTCGGGCCAGGTCGTCGGCGGAGAGATCGGACAGCGCCACAGTGGCCTCCGGGGGATCGACATCGTCGGTGGTCTCGGCACCTCGACGCAGGTGGTCCTGGTGCCGGACGTGAAGGGACCCCGCGCACCCGCCAGAGCCCGCTGACCCTTGCTGCCTTCCGGCCCTGGGGGAGTTCACAGGATGGACGCCGCGCGGGGTCCGGTGACGAGTCTAACCGTGCCGCCTCCGCGGCCGCACGCCGCCCGGGAGGAAGCCGAGGAATCCCGGATGGTTTGCCAGTGGTTGGCCGCGCTGGGTACTGTGATCGACGGAGGATTCGCCTAGTGGCCTATGGCGCTCGCCTGGAACGCGGGTTGGGGTTTATAGCCCCTCAGGGGTTCAAATCCCCTATCCTCCGCCGCAGACGCGGCCCGGTGCTCTCGAGCCCGGGCCGCGTTTCTCGTTGCCCCGGTGGCGCACGGGCACCGAGTGCCACCGGGGCCCCACCTTCACGCCTGCTACTCCGCGTGCCGCCTCCTGGCGAACGCCGACGCCCGCTCCACGTACCAGCGCAGCGTGTCCGGTTCATCGGTCGCGGTGTAGCTCACGGCGTCCGGATCCGCGCCCTGATAGAGCCGTTTGACCGGCACCTCCATCAGTTTTCCGGTGCGGGTCCGGGGAACCGAAGGCGCGGCGATGATCTCGTCGGGCACGTACCTGGGTGAGACCTTCGACCTGATCTCGGAGACGATGGACTCCCGGAGTTCGTCGTCGACCTCGAAGCCGGCGTCAGGCACGACGAAGAGCGGCATGTAGTACTCACCCCGAGCCAGTTCAGCACCGATCACCATGGACGCCCGCACACCCGGAACGGTGTCCACGACCTCGCAGATGTCGGCCGATCCCATGCGGATGCCACCGCGATTGATCGTCGAGTCGGAGCGACCGTGGATGACGAAAGGCCCTTCGGGTCTGCGGGTGGCCCAATCGCCTTGCCGCCACATGCCGGGGAAGTCCTCGAAGTAGGCGGCCCGGTATCTGCTCCCGTCGGGATCGTTCCAGAACTTCACGGGCATCGAGGGCAGTGGTTCGGTCATCACCAGCTCGCCCACCTCCCCGACGACCGGGCGTCCCTCCGGATCGACGGTGTCCGCCGCGACGCCCAGATACGGCCCCTGGAGCTCGCCAACGTAGGTCGGATCGAACGGGTTCGATCCGACGATCCCCGACGCGATATCGGTTCCTCCGGAGTCAGAACCCAGATGCACATCGTTCTTCACGTGGTCGTGGATCCACAGCCAGGTCGATTCGGGCAGCGGAGACCCGGTGGACAGGATGGAGTCCAGCTTCGAGAAATCGAAGAGTGCACGGGGGGACATCCCGGAGCGCTGGATTTCCGTCAGCACCGCGGCGCCCACACCGAAGAACGACACCTGTTCCGTCGAGCAGATCTCGAGGTGTCTGGCCGGCGTCCCGAATGACGGGGCACCGTCGTAGGTGACGACGGTCGCACCTCTCATCATCGACGCCACCAGCATGTTCCACGCCACCCACGTCGTGGACACGGCGAAGTACACCCGGTCGCCCGGACCGAGGTCATACTGCAGCCCGTTGGCCTTGTTCGCTTCGAGGACGATTCCACCGTGACCGTGGACTATCCCCTTCGGCTTGCCCGTGGTCCCTGAGGAATACAGCACCCACAGCGGGTGGGAGAATTCGACGCGGTCGTATACGGGCCGGGCGGGCGTTGACATGATCGTGGACATCCGGGTGCTCGGTACGCGGGTCGCCGGGGGCATCTCGCTCGAGGGGCCCCCCGTGTCCACGAAGACATGGTGCTCGATCGTCGGAAGGGCGTCGATGAGGTCGGGCAAGCCCCTCGTCATGTCCCGGTATCGGCCGTTGAAGTCGTATCCGTCCACGGTGAGAAGAACCCTCGGAGCGATCTGCGTGAATCGATCGCTTACCCCCCGGACGCCGAAGTCCGTGTTGACGACCGACCAGATCGCCCCTACGGACGCTGCCGCCAGTAGGGCGACGATCGTCTCGGGGACGTTCGGCAGGACCGCACACACGACGTCCCCCCGCCGCACCCCGATCGATCGGAAGTGTGCCGCGAGCGACGCCGTGCGTTCTTCGAGTTCCCGCCAGGTCAGGGACTGACGAGGCCGGGATTCGTGCAGGCCGACGACGGCTTCCCGGTCGGGATCCGACCCGGCGAAGCGCAACAGGTTCTCCGCGTAGTTGAGGCGCGCGTCGGGGAACCAGCGGGTGTCAGCGATCGACTCCCCCTCACGCACGGGCCCCGCGCCGCGATCGCCGACGAGGTCGTAGTACTCCCATACCGACTCCCAGAAGTCATCGACGCATCCGACACTCCACCTGTGCAGCTCGGCGTAGGTTCCGAGCCCGCCTCCTACCTCGGCCGGATGCACTCCACGGTGGTGTCGGAGCCAATTCTGGAAGCTGCGGAGATCCGACCCCTCGACCCGTGCTGCGGACGGCTCCCACGTCTTCACGCGGCCATTCACGCTGTGACTGCTCATCATGTTCCCCGTCACCACCCGAGGACCGGCACGAGCAGGAAGATCGTCGAACCGATCACCATCAGAACGACCATCGCCGTCATGCAGTAACCCCAGATGTCCTTGAGGCCCAGACCCGAGAGGCCGAGCGCGGCGAGGACGAAGAACGGTTGCAGCAGGTTGGTCGTCATGTCGCCCACTGACACCGCGTTGACGACGGTCGCAGCTGAGACATTCATGGTGCTGATCGATTCGAGCAGCACCGGCCCCTGAACCTGCCACTGGCCACCGGCGGATGGCACGAAGATATTGACGATCATGGCTGAGATGTAGGCGAACAACGGGAACGTCGCGTCCGTGGAGATCGATGCGAACCACTCGCCGATCAGGACGATCAGCCCGGCGCCGCCCATCATGCCGACGATGCCGGCGTAGAACGGGAACTGGAGCACGATTCCCGACGCCGCCGGGATCCCATCGGTGATGCACTCGGCGTACTTGGCGGGGCTCCCGTGGAGCGCGATACCGACGATGAGGAAGATGAAGTTGATGATGTTGAGTTCGAGGTTGAAGCCCTGGGCGACGAAGTAGGTGATGATGCCGATCAGGCCGAGGATCACGATGAGGTAGTTGATGATCCTGCTGTTGTTGATCCGGTCCGAGACGGTCGAGTCCCTGGAGACCGAGCCGGCGTCCGCAGTCTCCCGCGCGTCATCCGGGCCGGAGAACGGGACGACGTCCCGGCCTTTCGGTGCCATCAGAATGAAGGCGACGAGCACACCCAGGAAACCGAACACGGCCGCACTGATCATGGTCGGGCTATACAGCGTCTCGGTGACCGGTATGAGTCCGATCTCATCTTCCAGGCTGTGCCCGGGGGTGTTGACCAGCAGTGGAGCGGTGAGGGCGAGCGACACCGGCTGAGTCGCGATGACCGCCGTGTACGCGGCAGCGACAAGGAGCCGGAAATCCGCGACCTTGACACGTCGAGCGATCTCGATCGCGACGAGCGTTCCCCCGACGAAGCCCAGACCCCAGCTGATGATGCCGAATGCCGCTGAGACCACCATCGCCATGACGAGCGCGGCGAGTTGGGTCTTGGGGACGCCGGCGAGGCGGGTGAGGAGCCTGTTGACCGGCGGAGCCTTCGCGAGCGCGTAGCCGGTGACCAGTACGACCACCATCTGCATGCCGAACTCGAGGAAGCCCCAGAATCCGCCGTACCAGTGCTCGGCCATCTCCGGCAAGGACTGGCTCCCGATCGTCATCCCGAGGATCAGAGTGACGATCGTCAGGACGAGCGCGAAGAGGAACGCGTTGGGCAGATACTTCTCGACGAGAAGGTTGAGGGAGCGCGATAGGGCTCGCACAGGCGGATCTCCTTTGGGCTCAGCGGGGGCTCGGACGCCATGACGCCCGACACATTCTGCTATCGCTCGTCACAAAAGGAGATGGACCACAGCCTGAAATTGTTGCGTAGGTCTCGTTACAGATTACAAACCTGTCGAGCTATGGACCGTCGACCACCGTTCGAGGCTCATTCCTCGGTCGAGTTCCGATCCCTGGCGCGCAGCTCGAAGTACCACTGCAGTGATACCGCGGTCTCCATGTCGTCGACCGAACACCCGGTGATCTCCGCGAACCGGGCGATCCGGTAGCGCAGGGTGTTCGGATGACAGTTGAGCGTTCTCGCGGCGTTCTTATAGGAGCGGTTCTGCCGGAGATACTCTTCGACGCTGCACAGGGTGGAGGCGGCATCGACCTTGGCCGAGTCGAGGGGTTGCCGAAATCTCGCGTCGAAGAGATCGACGACGGGCGACTCCGGGTCGACAGCTACCCGCCAGCCGACCTCCTCGAGGTGGTGATTCCCCGCGCTCAGCGCGGTCGAGGTGCTGGCCACCCGCCGAGCAACCTCGAGGGACTCCGCTATGCCGGACAGGGGACGGGGCCGACCGTAGGACACGGACACGCCGTCGCCGGTGTCGAACACCTCCCTGCAGATACCCACGATCACATCGCCTCGAATCGCACACACCCCCCGATGGCCGAAGATCTGGGGCTCCAGCATCGCGAGAAGCGAATAGATGTCGTGCCCGGAGTGACCCACCATCGCGGCGACAAAGCCGCGGTAGTCCAGGTCTGTGCGCAAGGCGAAGCGAGTCTGTGCGGTGGCAAGGATTCCGTCGTCGAAATCTCCGGAGCGCAGCCGGTCGATGAAGTCATTCTTGATCGCATGGTTCCGGGTGTCGAGCTGCAGTTGATGCTGTCGATAGACCTCCACGAGGACGGCCGAGTACACGTCGCTGACCATCCAGATCTGCCGGTAGGCGTGAAGACTCTCGAACGGGGACACGCCGTGCGCGTCGAACAGCTCGGTCAGCGCGTCCGCGATGAGTCCTATGCTGTGCTTGTACGAACGGATGAGGTCCTCGACCGGGACACCCTGCTCGAAGCGCTTCCTCGCGATCTGCGCGTAGGCGCGCAGTTTGTGACCCTGCGGTGTGGGCCCGTCCACCACTGCGCGGATGCACATTTCGATGTTCTGGTGGAACGACGACGAGATGACCTCGTCTGATACGGACTCGTAGGTGGGATACGTGCCACGAATGGTGGCGAGGACCTGCGTGAGGAGAACCGGCTCACGTTCGACGAGCGCGTCGATCGCAGCACCTCGCGGGTCGCCGGGATCCATGTATCGGATTGTGACACGGCCACGGGATCATCCGGCCCCCGCCAACCCCGCACCGCCACGGATCCCCCTCGGTAGCATCGCGGACGTGACCGAGATCACCGCTCCGGACATCGCCCTTCGCGTGCTCGTCTACAGTCACGACGCCGGCACCCGCGACCGCGTCATGACCGCACTCGGCACCCGCCCACACCCCGACCTCCCTCGGCTCGACTACCTCGAGGTGGCCACGGCGGCGGTCGTCGTCGACACCATGGACGCGGGCGGCATCGACCTGGTGATCCTCGACGGCGAGACCGCCCCCACCGGCGGGCTCGGACTGGCCAAGCAACTGCGGGACGAACTCGACCACGTCCCACCGATCCTCGTCCTGATCGGCCGTGCGGACGACCGCTGGCTCGCGGACTGGTCCCGGGCCGACGCGTCGGTCCCTCACCCGATCGACCCGTTCCGTCTGCGAGATGCGGTCACCTCGCTCCTCGCGCCGACCTGAGCTCCCGCCACCACCGGCGGCCGTCGCACACCTGGAACCGGTCTGCCGAAACCCCAGACACGCGTCAAAGCAATGTGAGTAGAGTCACAGTCGGGGTCGGGGACACCCAATCCGACAGGGAGACGGCGGGCCGTGACCCCACCACAGCCGGTCGCCGGCGATCCCATGCGGTTGCAGGAGAAGTGAACCCACAGGTGGCTTCTCGAGGAACGCGCGAGGAGTGACGCGATGAACGAATACGTACCCATCCTGGTCCTCGGCGCCGTCGCCGTCGCCTTTGCCGTCTTCTCCTCGCTGACGTCCTCACTGGCCGGGCCGAGCCGGTTCAACAGGTCCAAGGTCGAGGCCTACGAGTGCGGCATCCAACCCACCCCGCAGCCGGTCGGGGGCGGCCGGTTCCCGGTGAAGTACTACCTCACGGCGATGCTGTTCATCATCTTCGGCATCGAGATCCTCTTCCTCTATCCGTGGGCCGTGCACTTCGACACCCTCGGGCTGTTCGGACTGGCCGCGATGGCCCTGTTCGTCGTCAACGTCTCCGTCGCCTACGCCTACGAGTGGCGTCGCGGCGGGCTGAGCTGGGACTGACCGGGGCCGGGGGAGGAGACATCATGGGACTGGAAGAGAAGCTGCCGAGCGGGTTCCTGCTGACCACGGTCGAGCAACTCGCCGGATACATGCGCAAGGGGTCGCTCTGGCCCGCCACCTTCGGACTGGCCTGCTGCGCCATCGAGATGATGGCCACCAGCGGAGGCCGCTACGACCTGGCCCGGTTCGGGACCGAGGTGTTCCGCGCCTCCCCCCGCCAGGCGGACCTGATGATCGTCGCCGGCCGCGTCAGCCAGAAGATGGCCCCGGTCCTGCGCCAGGTGTACGACCAGATGGCCGAGCCCAAGTGGGTGCTGGCGATGGGTGTGTGCGCGTCCTCGGGTGGGATGTTCAACAACTACGCGATAGTCCAGGGCGTCGACCACGTCGTCCCCGTGGACATCTACCTCCCCGGGTGCCCCCCACGGCCCGAGATGCTCCTGCACGCGATCATCACCCTGCACGACAAGATCCAGCACATGCCGCTCGGCGCCAACCGGGCCGAGGCCGTCCGCGCGGCCGAGCGGGCGGCGCTCGACCAACGCCCGCTCATCCCCGTCGAGGGGATGTTCCGGTGACCGGCGACCATCCGGTCCCGGCC
>NZ_JAALDV010000400.1:0-3710 GCF_014145045.1 Dietzia sp. DQ12-76 | reverse complement strand
CACCGGCGGACCGTCCAGGGCGCCGTCGAGGCGGACCGCGCTGCCGTCGGCGGCGGGCACGACAGTGCACCACAGGCCGACCGTGATGCCCATGGGGCCCGCGCCGCGCAGTTCGACCCCGGTCTCGTCGGCCTTCTCGACGGTCCACCGCACCTGGACGGGGATGTCCATGAGAGTCATCTGTTGGACGAGTTGCCCGCCGGTGGTGAGCTTCTCGTCCCGCTCTCCACGCCAGGACAGGTGCAAGGTCAGCCATTCGTGGGTCCGGGTGGTGTCCAGTACCACGTCGAGGACCGCGGCCGGCGGAGCGCTGATCGCGCGCGCGACGTCGACCTGCCGTGCATAGCCGGAGATGCCCTCGGGGGCGGGGACGGTCACGTCTGCAGCGGGCGCCGTCGAACCGATGCCGGGGATGATCCGGGAGGCCAGGTCCGCCAGCGGCGTCACCGCCGTCCGGGCCAGCACAGGAGCCAGGGTGCGGCCGGTGTCGACGAGGCCTTTCACGCGCGATCTCTTGGACATGGATGCCACTTTCCGTCTGGTCAGACTGTTTTGCTGAATCATGCCGATCGGACCGACTCGGTGGCAAGTCGCCGCGGCGGTGGCCCGAGTAATGTCTCGGCCATGGCAGCCCCCCGTCGTCCGAAGCAGGAGCGGTCCGCCGCCACCCGCTCGAAGCTCCTCGAGGCCGCGTACGAGTCGCTGCTCGACCGTGGCTACGGCGCGACGACGGTCGGCGAGGTGCAGAACCGCGCGGGGGTCGCGCGGGGCACGCTGCTGCACCACTTCCCCACGAGGGGCTCGCTCATGGCCGGGGTCGTGGAGGACATCGTCGAACGCCGGCTCCGCGTCCTGACCTCGACGGGCCTCGGCGTCCGGGCTCGCGTGGGAGCCGACGACGGTGCCGGCGACGGTGCCGACGCCGTCGCAGACCCCGACGCCGGGGCGCGCGACGACGTGCCGTTGGCCACGAGCTGGGACGACGTGGTGGATCTGGTCTGGGAAGAGCTCCAGGGTCCGCCGTTCACGGTGGCCCTCGAGCTCTGGGTGGCCTCCCGGACCGATCCCGAGCTCCGACGGGCGCTCATCCCTCTCCAGGAACGCATCTTCCGCACGGTGCACCGGAACGTCACGCGTCTGGCGGGGGAGGACCATCCGCGCGCGCCGATGCTGGTGCAGTTCACCATCGACCTGCTCACAGGGGCCCACCTGGCCGGGACCCTGCAGCCCAGGGTCGGAGCCTCGGCCGTGGTCGAGGCCTGGAAGATCGCCGTCCGGGAGCTGGCCCGGACGGACGGGGGACGGGTGCCGGCGCTCCGCTGAGCCGGTCGAGCCGAATCCGTGGAACCGCCGCGGGCGAGGCCGGCACCGCCTAGGTTGGACAGGTGTCTGTTCGCATGTCCGTTGCGACAGGACCCCACCCGGCAACAGCAGGAGACCCACCATGACATCCTCCCTCGACCGCGACGCGTTCCTGATCGGTACCGAGTGGCGCTCACCCGCGACCGACGGCGTCATCGAGGTGGTCAGCCCCCACACCGAGGAGATCGTCGCCCGCGTCCCGGAGGGCTCGGTCGCCGACATCGACGCCGCCGTGGCCGCGGCGCGGGAGGCGTTCGACTCCGGCCCGTGGCCGCGGATGAGCCCCCAGGAGCGGATCGACGTGGTCGCCCGTCTCTCGGCTCTCTACGCCGCGAAGCTGGACGACATGGCGACCCTGATCTCCACCGAGATGGGGTCACCGATCTCGTTCAGTACGCTCGCCCAGGCTCCTGCGCCCTGGATGCAGATCGAGGCGTTCGTCGGCATCGCCCGGGAGTTCCCGTGGGAGGAGACCCGGCCGGGCGTGCTCGGGGGCGAGGTGCTGGTCCGCCACGAGCCGGTGGGCGTGGTCGCGGCGATCCCGCCGTGGAACGTCCCCCAGTTCACCGTGTTGTCCAAGCTGATCCCGGCGCTGCTCACCGGCTGCACGATCGTGATCAAGCCCGCCCCCGAGACCCCGCTCGACACCTACCTGCTGGGCGAGTTGCTCATCGAGGCCGGGGTGCCGGAGGGCGTGGTGAGCATCGTCGCGGGTGGCCGCGAGGTGGGCGAGCACCTGGTGCGCCACCCCGCGGTCGACAAGGTGGCCTTCACGGGGTCCACCGCGGCGGGCCGGAAGATCGGGGCGATCTGTGGCGAGCAGCTCAAGCGCTGTTCGCTCGAGCTCGGAGGCAAGTCCGCGGCGATCGTGCTGGACGATGCCGACCTCACGAGCGTCGTCGAGGGAATCAAGTTCCTGGGCGTGATGAACTCGGGTCAGGCCTGCGTGGCGCAGACCAGGATCCTGGTGAGCCGCGAGCGGCACGACGAGGTCGCCGGCGCACTCGCGGAGGGGATCGGGTCGATGGTCGTCGGCGATCCGATGGACCCCGACACCCAGATCGGCCCGATGGTGGCGCAGCGGCAGCAGGAACGGGTGTCCTCGTACATCGAGATCGGGCAGCAGGAGGGGGCGAAGCTGCTCACCGGTGGCACCGGCCGCCCGGACGGCCTCGACTCGGGGTGGTACGTCCGACCGACCGTGTTCGCGGGGGTCGACAACTCCATGCGGATCGCCCAGGAGGAGATCTTCGGTCCGGTTCTGTCCGTGATCGCCTACGACGACGTCGACGACGCCGTCCGGATCGCCAACGACTCCGACTACGGTCTGGCGGGAACCGTGTGGACCGCGGACCGGGAGGCGGGGCTGGGCGTCGCGCGTCGGGTCCGCACCGGAACCTACGGGGTCAACACGTACACGATGGACTTCTCGGCCCCGTTCGGCGGTTTCAAGGCATCGGGGGTCGGCCGCGAGTTCGGCCCCGAGGGCCTGGCGCAGTACACCGAGGTCAAGTCCGTCTACCTCGACGCGCCCGCGGTCGACGGCTGATACCGCCGTGGTGGGAGAGAACACGACGCCGCTCGACGTGCGCGACGCCGACCGCGTCCGCACGTTGACGCTCGCGCGACCGGAGGCGCTCAACGCGTTCGACGAGGCCCTGTACGACGCGCTCACCATCGCGTTGCACGAGGCCTCGAACGATCCCACCGTGGCGGTCGTGCTGCTCACCGGGCAGGGGCGGGCGTTCAGTGCCGGGACCGACCTGGCCGAGATGGCCCAGCGGATCACCGATCCCGACTTCGTCCCCGGCGAGCACGGGTTTCTCGGGTTGATCGACGCCCTGACCGGGTTCGACAAGCCCCTCGTCCTGGCGATCAACGGCCTCGGCCTCGGGATCGGCATGACCGTCATCGGGTTCGCCGACCTGGTATTCATGTCCGAGGACGCCCGTCTCAAGTGCCCGTTCACCAGCCTCGGGGTGGCGCCCGAGGCCGCCTCGAGCTACCTGCTGCCCCGGCTCGTCGGGCGGCAGAACGCGGCGTGGGTGTTGCTGTCCTCGGAGTGGATCAGCGCCGCCGAGGCGCACGAGATGGGCCTGGTGTGGCGGCTGTGCGCCCCCGACGACCTGCTGGGGGTGGCCACCGAGCACGCAACACGGTTGGCGAGGCTGCCCATCTCGAGTCTGCGGGCGGTCAAGCGGACCATGGTCGAGCCGCTGGCCCGCCAGATCGCCGAGGCGCGCGAACGCGAGAACCAGTGCTTCGCCGACCTCATGGGCGGCCCCGCGAACTCCGAGGCCCTGGCCGCGTTCGCCGAGGGCCGGCCCGCGGACTTCACCGGGCTGCCG
>NZ_JAALDV010000399.1:0-3034 GCF_014145045.1 Dietzia sp. DQ12-76 | reverse complement strand
TGGCCGGGGCGAGGAGGCCGGCCTCGGGAACGGTCACCATCAGCAGCGCGACGGCGACCACGATGAGCAGCAGCGTCCATGCGAACGGCGAGCGGCCCCGGTCCACACGGGTGAACGCGACGATCCACAGCCCCTGCGCCACGGCGAACCCGCCGACCATCGCCAGGAACCGGGCGTCTGCGGGAAGGACTCTCGGCAACGAGTCCCCGACCCAGCTGGCGGCCAGCGCGCCCAGGGCCCAGGGCCAGGCGGGGCCGCGGTCGTCGGACGGGAGTCCGAGCAGCACCACCGCCAACGCGGGCATGAGCAGCACCTGGGACCAGGCGGCGGCCGCCCCGGCCCCGAGCGCCAGCGCGATCAGGTGGACGAGCGTCACCGCGGCGACAGGGACCCAGGTCAATGCGCGCATGCAGGTGACGCTATCTCCGGTCACCGCCGAGTGCGGTGGGATGGACCACCTCGCCGTCGCGACACGACCGCGTGCCACGTCAACGCCACCATCACCGCGCCGCAACACAGCACGCCCACGCCGAACGCTATGGTGATGCCCTCGTCGGTGGGGAAGGTCGAGTCCGACGGGTGCGCGGCGAGCGCGGCGGCGGACAGTGCGGCGCCCACTGCGCCGCCGACCGTGCGTAGGACCTGGTTGAAGCTCACGGCGCTACCGAGCTGGTCCACGGCGACACTCCGGGCGATCAACGCGGGCATGGCGGCGTACCCGGAACCGATCCCCGCGCCGAAGAGGAACATCCCGACGGCGAGCGTGGGGAAGTCCCCGTGCGCAGCCCACAGCAGCACAGAGGCCGCGGTCATCACAGTGGCTCCCACGGGGAGGAAGGCCGCGATGTCGACCCGACGGGAGAGCGCGCGGACCGCCCGGTTGGCCAGGAGGCTGCCCACGGACAGCGGTGCCATCAGGAAACCCGCCCACATGAGCGGGACGGCGAGACCGAAACCGGTTCCGCTCGGAGCCTGGGCCACCAGGCTCGCGATCGACAAGCCGATGTACAGAGCGGTGCCCAGCCCGATCGCGGTGGCGTTGGCCAGCAGGACCTCGGGACGGCGCACCACGCGCAGGTTGATGAGCGGGTGCCGCGTCCGCACACTGTGCACGGCCCACCCCGTGAGGGCGGCCACCGACACCGCGAGCGTCCCCGCGGCGCGCGGCGAGACCCATCCCCAGCTCTGGGCCTCGGAGATCCACAGCAGCAGGGTGGTCAGGCCGACGCCCAACAGGATCGCTCCGGGCAGGTCGAGCGGGGTCCGGGGCGCGAGTGGATCGGGTCCGGCGGGCACGAACCGCCACACCCCGGCTGCCGCGGTGGCGACGAACACGGCGGCGAAGGCGAACGCGGACCGGTGGCCGAAGCCCGCGGCGAGCAGGCCGGTGAGCGGGTATCCCAGTCCCATCCCCACGGAGACCGTGACCGACAGCGTCGAGATGGCCGGTTGGGATCGCGAGTAGCTCAGGTGCCGGCGGGCCAGCGCGATGGTGACCGGGACCGTCCCGTAGAGCAGGCCCTGCAGCGCTCGGCCCAGGAGGAACACGGTGAAGTTCGTGGCGACGGTGGCGATGACCGACCCCGTGAAGATCACCGCCAGCGACGCCAGGAGCAACCGCCGGGTGTGAGGGCCGTCCGCCAAGCGGCCCATGATCGGGGTGGCGACGGCGCCCACCAGCAGGTTGACGGTGAGCATCCATTGCGCGGCGCTGACGGTGATGTCGAACTCGCCTGCGACCGACGGGACGAGCAGCATGCCCAGGGAGCTGACGATCGAGCTGGTGAGCCCGGCGTAGACGAGGGCCTGCAAGAACCAGCGGGGCGCGGGTGCGCGGCCTGTCGTGGTCACCCGGGGCCCTCGGTGTCCAGCCTGACGAGCAGCGGAACTGCCGCCGCGAGGGTGGCGCGATCGGATTCGCTGAGCTCGTCTGTGACGGCGCGGATCAGCCATTCCTGCCCGGCCGAGCGCTCGGCGACCAGACGGGTGCGGCCGGACCCGGTGAGGCTTACCAGGACCCGACGTCCGTCGGAGGGGTCGGGATTCCGGGAGACCAGCCCCATCGCCTCGAGTTCGCGCACCGCACCCGCCACCGCCTGGTGGCTGATCCGTTCGTGTGCGGCGAGGTCGGTGGCGGTGAGGGCGCCGAGGCGGTCGAGTCGGGCGAGGATCCCGACCTTCCCCATCGACAGCGTCCGGTGCTCGGCGAACCGTCGCCACAGCGGCCGGAGGGCCTCACGCAGGTCTGTGGCCAGTGCGGTCGGGTCGGTGGGCGCGGGGCTGCCGGGGACTGGGCTGGCCGGGGCGTGGGGCTGGTCGGTCACCCGCGTGATTCTACAAGCCGCTTGCGCAACCTACTTGCGGGACCCGGATGAGGCGGCTGGGGCGTCGGCTCGACAGCTCAGTACGTCCCGCAGTTGACCGGCGGCGGCACGCCGTCGAGCCGGTCGGCCAGGTACTGCACCGTGTCGCCGAGGCCGGAGAGCATCGGTACCGCGTGGTTGAGGGCGAATCCCGTGGCCACCGGCGGGGCGTGGTCGATGACCATCTCGACCGCGGCCCCCTGCGCACACCAGTCCCGGCCGAGCTGCTGCGACTGGTGGCCGGGCACGATGTCGTCGTTCATCGGGGACAGGATCCGCACCGGAGTGCTGGGCGTCAGGCGACCGATGCGCTCGCGCTCCAGGTAGCTCATGATGGCCGGATCCTGCCTGGCGATCTCACCGGCCGACTGGCCGGACGTCGTGTAGCGGTTGGTGCGTTGCTGGAAGAACTGGATGGCGGTCTCGCCGATGCACTGGTGCGAGGTGGCGGCGAGCATCGCCCGGCCCTCGTCGTTGAGATAGGCGTCGAGCAGCCCGCCCATCTCCGGATAGGCGTCGACCAGGCCGTTGAGCGCATAGCCGATCACCCCGGCGATCGCCGACCCGTCGGACCACTCGAGCGTGGCCAGGAGGTCGGCCGGCGGGGAGCCGGCCGCGGTACCCACCAGGTTCACTTCGGGCGCGTACTGCGGGTGCAGTTCGGCCGCTGC
>NZ_JAALDV010000398.1:0-1722 GCF_014145045.1 Dietzia sp. DQ12-76 | reverse complement strand
AGGGCGCGCGTGGGCGCGAGGAGACCAAGTCCGCGATGGCGCTGATGGCGCACGCGCTCAAGCGGGGGTACCGCCACCTCGGCGAGGTCCTGGCCGCCGCCGGACGACTGCCCGACGCGGACCTGGTGTTCTTCTTCGACCGTGCGGAGCTGGGCCGGATCGTCGGGCCGGGGGAGATCGGCGATCTCGTCCAGAGCGCCCTCGCGCGCCGGGAGGCACTGGCGTTCCAGGACGTGCTGGAGTTCCCCGACGTGTCGGTCGGTCGCCCGGTCCCGCTGATCGCCCGGCCCCCGCGTGAGGCCGCGGGCGGGGAGATCATCGGGCGACCCGCGAGCCGCGGATCGGTGGAGGGCGTGGTGCGCGTGGCCAGGTCCATCTTGGACGCCCGCGAGGTGCGGTCGGGCGAGATCCTGGTCGCACCCGTCACGGATGTGGGCTGGACTCCCTACTTCACGGTGATCGCCGCGCTGGTCACCGACATCGGCAGTTCGGTCTCCCACGGGGCCGTGGTGGCGCGCGAGTACGGGCTGCCCTGCGTGGTCAACACACTGGTCGCCACGCAGACGCTGCGGACCGGTGACCTCGTCCGGGTGGACGGCGACCGGGGGGTGGTGACGCGGTTGGACCGGAGCGCGGACGTCAGGTGAAGTAGTCCGGGCGGCTGACGTAGGTGTCGGTGACGAACATGACCCCCGAGGCCTCGTCGAGCAGGGACCGCAGTCCGACGAGCAGCGCATCGACAC
This sequence comes from Dietzia sp. DQ12-76, assembly GCF_014145045.1. Classification (NCBI taxonomy): domain Bacteria; kingdom Bacillati; phylum Actinomycetota; class Actinomycetes; order Mycobacteriales; family Dietziaceae; genus Dietzia; species Dietzia sp. DQ12-76. The sequence continues at coordinate 979 of NZ_JAALDV010000398.1, read as the reverse complement.
GGTGATCAGGGATGACGGTGATGAGCAGGGCGAGGGTCTCCTGCTCGTTGAACAGCAGTCCGCCCTCCCGGTATCCGTGGTGGCCCAGCCCGGACACCCCGGAAATGGTGGTGAAACCGGTCGCGCCGGAATGCTCGATGAGTCGTCGCACGTCGGGGGCGTCGGATCCCGGGACGATCACTTCGATCTTGGTCATCCTGGTGAGGTTGGCTCGGGTCATGGTCATTCTCCGATCTCGGTGGGATACGGGGTCCATCCACCGCGGGTGCGGTGGTGCCATCGGGGGGACTGGTCGTTCCGGGCCAGCAGGGTGATCCAGTGGTTGTCGACGAGGTCCCGAACCCCGGGGTTACGGGCCAGGATCGCGTCTATGCGCTCGCGCGGTGCGTGGACGAGGACCAGTAAACGCATGGGTTCATGCGCGAGGTGATCACCGACCGCCACGGACTGCCAGGGCAGACCGGTTCGCAGGTCGCCGCCGGGGCCGGTGACCACACCGATCCCGCCGACGACGTTGTGGGTGGTCTTGGTGCCGGCGCCGAAGGTCCGGGGGGCGACGGTGGAGAAGTAGTACTGGCAATTGATCCACTGTGCGACTACCACGGGCGCGGTGAGGATCGTCTCCAGCGCGCTCCCGGACGGGTCCTCGTCGGCGTTGTAGGAGTGCAGGAAGCATCGACGACGGAGGTCGACGCCCTCCGTGACCGCCCGCGGCCCGATGATGATCGCCGCGTTCCCGGCGAGGCCCCACTCGGGGTAGACCTGGGCCCAGTCCGCACCCCGCGCGTCGACGTGGCGCGCGGCCGCGCCCGGCTCCGGGCTCACGGGCGCCCCCGGAAGGAGAGCGGAGCGTTCGATCGCGAGGCGCTCGCCGGCCTCGGCCAGGTCCCCGACGAGCCGCTCCAGGTCGTCTCGGTGCGACTCGGGGATCTGGTGGCGATCCAGAACGACGACGTGGTCGGTGGTGGTGTCGTGCTCA
>NZ_JAALDV010000397.1:0-2722 GCF_014145045.1 Dietzia sp. DQ12-76 | reverse complement strand
TGGCGGGTCCGCTCGCCTTCGTGGCCCTGTTGTCCACGCCGATCGCCACCGCCCTCGGCCGCGGACGTCCCCACATCGTGGCCGCCGCACTCACCGGTGCGGTGATCGTGGTGGTCGCCGACATCGTCGCCTCCGAGGCCCTGGCCACGGTGGACCTGCCCACCGGCGTGGTGACCGGCGCGCTCGGTGCCCCCGCCATGCTCTGGATCCTCCTGCGCTCCCGAAAGGTCGCCTGATGAGTATCACCACCCACGTCACCCCCGGCGCCACGACGATGCCGCACGGTGTCTCAGCCGAGCCTGATCCCGCCTTCCGCCTTCGCGGGCTGACGCTGGGGTACGGGACCGCCCCCGTGATCCGCGACCTGGACCTGGACATTCCCAGCGGTCGTACCACGGTGTTCATCGGGGCCAACGGGTGCGGAAAGTCCACGATCCTCCGGGCTCTGGGCCGACAGCTCGCCCCCCTGGCCGGATCGATCGAGGTGGCCGGGCGGGATCTGGCCGGGGTCAGGGCTCGCGAGCACGCCCGGTCGGTGGCGTTCCTCCCGCAGTCCCCGCTGGTCCCGGAGGGGCTCACCGTGGCCGAGCTGGTGGCGCGCGGGCGCCATCCGCACCGACGCTGGTGGGGGCCCGGGGACCAGGACGAGCCCGCTGTCGCGGAGGCACTGGCACTGACGGGCACGTCGGGCTTCGCCCATCGTCGCGTCGACGAGCTCTCCGGCGGCCAACGGCAGCGGGTATGGGTGGCGCTGGTACTCGCGCAGGCGACTCCGACCCTGCTCCTGGACGAGCCGTGTTCGTTCCTCGATCTGGCTCACCAGATGGACGTGTTGGACCTGGTCCGAGATCTCCCGTTGCCAGCCGGGCACGAGCCGGAACCGGGTATCCCCGTGCCGGGCCGCCGCACGGTGGTCGCGGTCCTGCACGAACTCACCCTGGCCGCCCGCGTGGCCGACCACCTGGTGGCCGTGGCCGAGGGTGGGGTGGTGGCCGCGGGGCCGCCCGATCAGGTGATCAACCCCGAGACCCTGCGCCGGGTGTTCGATCTGGAGGCCGACATCATCAGCGACCCGCTCACCGGCCATCCCGTGGTACTGCCGCGGGGACGACGAAAGGGGACAGCATGACAGCGATGGCCGTGGAGGCTCCGACCCTCGTCGCGCAGACCAGGGTGGTCCGGGTACGTGCGCTGGGGGAGTCGTTCCTCCGATTGGTGTTGGCCGGCCCGGACCTGACCAGGTGGTCGCGGGAGGTGGTGGACCCGGGGACGGTGCGCGACGCGTACTTCAAGGTGTTCGTCCCCCCGCCGGTCGGGCAGGGGATCGTCCCCGACCCGGACGGCATCCGCGACTGGCTGGCCCTGCCCGAGGAGGACCGTGGGTGGATGCGGACCTACACCGTGCGTCGGGCCGACACGATGACCCTCGACGGCGCGCAGGTCCCCGCACTGACCGTGGACGTGGTGGTCCATCCCGGAGCGGACGAGGGACCGGGGTCGGGGTGGGCTCGGTCGGTCCGGGCCGGGGACACCGTGCACATCGCCGGTCCGGGGCTCGGACACGCACCGTGGGCGGCGTGGAACCCGGGGGCCGCAGGTCGGGTCGTGTGTGCGGGAGACGAGACCGCGGCGCCGGCCCTGTTGTCGATCGCCGAAGAGCTCGCCGCGGAACCGCGCGGGGTGAGGGACGTCCGCGTCGTGATCGAGGTGCCGACCTCGGCCGACGTGGTCGCGCTGTCGGCCGAGGCGCCCGAGTCGGTCACGATCCTGGCGAGGTCCGGCGAGCGGGGGCACTCGCTGGTACACCACCTGGCCGGAGTGTTGGGCGTGGGTCAGGAGTGCGTCGAGTCGGTCCTCGACGGACGCCGCCCCGCCGAGCGGGAGTGGCAGACCGCCACCACGATCTCCGCCGGGGATCCCTACGTGTTCCTGGCCGGGGAGGCATCACTGGTCCGGGCGATGCGACGGCTCGCCGTCGACGGGGCGGGGATGCCCAAGCGGGCCGTGTCGTTCATGGGGTACTGGCGCCGGGGCGCAGCCGAGTCGTGACTCGAAGCGACCGTTCAGGTCGCCTCCGGGCCCTCGTCGGGCGCGGGATACGATGGGTGTCGTAGGGCGCCGAGCAGGCGCGGATACCGCGATCCGGGCAGCCGGTTCACCACCGGGTCGAAGTGGAGGTTCTCGTCGTCGTCCTCCCAGGTGTCGACCGACAGTCGACCGAGGGTCGCCCACCTGCCCAGCGGGGTGGCGTGCTGGAGCGTCCACGTGCCGCCGTCGCCCGTGGGGATCGCGGCCAGCAACAACTGGCGGCCCGCGATCCGCACGGGGAACATCGACGTCATGGTGCGGCCGGTCGTCCGCCATCCCGCGGTGAGCACATAGCGGGTGAGCGGGCCCATTCCCGTGCTGGCGAGCAGGATGTCCACCGGACCATCCGCGTGGACGCGGATGGCCATGCCGCCGACGTCGGGGACGATGTCCGGCAGCCCCACGGCGCGGGAGAACCGGACCGTCGCGGGCCACCTGCCCGTGATGTCCAGGAGCGGCGAACCCGTCCGTCCCACCCCGGTGACGCTCAGAGTCGCGTGCGCGACGACGCCCCGGGGGTGTAGGGCCTTGGGGCGGACCAGACGCGTCACGGCCGCCGCGACCCCGAGTGTCGAGCCGACCATTCCGGCGACGGGCGTCGGGCGCAGGGCCAGCTCCGTGGACGGCGTCACGG
>NZ_JAALDV010000040.1:0-8124 GCF_014145045.1 Dietzia sp. DQ12-76 | reverse complement strand
CCGCGGCAGTCCACGACGCGGTGCGCACGGGCGGTCAGGGCCGGCAACCCGGCGTCGTCGACGGCGGTGGTCTCGACGGTCACGCCGTCCCCGAGCGGGAGAGCCTCTCGCAGTGCGGCGTTGTCCAGCACGCTGTAGGTCCGGTTCAGCACCGCCCGTCCGGGGGAGTGGAGCGCCGGGGCGTCGACGGAGTGCGCCAGGACGTCGACACCACACTGCGTCACCGAGAGCCACGGGGGCAGCTGGTCGGCCCACAGGGACAGCGTCTGACGCCACGGCGCGTCCGGCCGCGGATCGATCGCGAGCACACTCAGGCCCGCGTCCGCGCAACGGGAGGCGAGCGCACGGCCGGACGGTCCGAGACCGACGACGGCGACGTCGTAGAGTGCACCCCCCGTGGCATCCATCACGACTGACAGTACCGCCGAGGGGAGGGCGTGGACGTGCCGGGAGCGTTCTACCACCAGCTGGCCGCCGACCCGCTGACCTACCCGGGGGTCAACTGCGACCTTGTGGTCTCGCTGCACCGGGAACCGGAACCGGGGTGGGTGCATCTGGACTTCGAGACGTGGGCGGTCCCGGTGGCGGCGTCATCACCGACACGCTCCTGTCCGACGACCGGTGGGACGCACCGGCCGCGCAGTCCAGAACCTGTACGGGTGCAGAGCGGGGTGAGGTCACCCCCGGGGGCGCTGTCCGGCGGGTGGACCAGGCCCGGGCGGAGACCCCGGTCACCGGAGTCGTCCCGCGACTCGCGCCGCAGGTAGAGTGGCTGGTCGGCCAGAACCCACCCGAGAACAGACGAGGTACCCGCGCACGTGATCACCATCGACGACCTGGAGGTGCGCGCCGGCGTGCGCACCCTGCTCCACATGGACGGGTCCTCGCTGCGGGTCCAGCCCGGCGACCGGATCGGCCTGGTGGGCAGGAACGGCGCGGGGAAGACGACGACGATGAGGATCCTCGCCGGTGAGGGGGAGCCCTACGCCGGGAAGGTCGTCTCGACCAGCGACGTGGGGTACCTCCCGCAGGATCCCCGCGAGGGCAACATGGACCAGCTGGCCCGCAGCCGGGTGCTGTCGGCCCGCGGGTTGGACGTCCTGATGCTCCAGATGGCCGAGGCCCAGGAGCAGATGGTCGAGGCGCCCGACGATGCGGCGATGGACAGGGCCGTGCGCAAGTACGGTCGACTCGAGGACGAGTTCTCCGCCCGGGGCGGATACGAGGCCGAGAGCGAGGCGGCGCGCATCTGCAGCAGCCTCGGGCTGGAGGAGCGGATCCTCACCCAGAACCTCGGGACACTGTCGGGCGGTCAGCGCCGGCGCGTGGAATTGGCCCGAATCCTGTTCGCCGCGTCCGACGGGGCGGGCAAGTCCCAGACCATGCTGCTGCTGGACGAGCCCACCAACCACCTCGACGCCGACTCCATCACGTGGCTGCGCTCGTTCCTCGAGAAGCACGAGGGCGGGCTGATCATCATCTCCCACGACGTGGAACTCCTCGAGGCCGTGGTCAACAGGGTGTGGTTCCTCGACGCCGTACGCGGGGAGATCGACGCCTACAACATGGGCTGGCAGAAGTACCTCGACGCCCGCGCCACCGATGAGGCGCGGCGCCGTCGGGAACGCGCGAACGCCGAGAAGAAGGCCTCCGCCCTCAAGACGCAGGCCGCCAAGCTGGGCGCCAAGGCCACCAAGGCCGCGGCGGCCAAGCAGATGATCCGCCGCGCCGAGACCATGATGAACCAGCTCGACGAGGTCCGGGTGGCCGACAAGGTGGCGCACATCAAGTTCCCCACCCCGGCCGCGTGCGGCAAGACCCCGATGTTCGCCAAGGGCCTGACCAAGATGTACGGCTCCCTGGAGGTCTTCGCCGGGGTGGATCTGGCGATCGACAAGGGCAGCCGGGTGGTGGTGCTGGGGTACAACGGTGCCGGCAAGACCACCCTGCTCAAGCTCCTCGCGGGTGTCGAGCGCACCGACGGTGAGGGCGGGGTCGTCTCCGGCCACGGCCTCAAGGTGGGCTACTTCGCCCAGGAGCACGACACCCTGGACATGGACGCCAGTGTGTGGGAGAACATCCGCCACGCCGCACCCGACGCGGGGGAGCAGGACCTGCGCGGTCTGCTGGGGGCGTTCATGTTCACCGGCCCCCAGCTCGAGCAGCCCGCCGGCACCCTGTCCGGTGGCGAGCGCACCCGACTGGCGTTGGCCGGCCTGGTGTCGTCGGCCGCCAACGTGCTGCTGCTCGACGAGCCCACCAACAACCTCGACCCGATCTCGCGCGAGCAGGTCCTCGACGCCCTGCGCAGCTACGAGGGCGCGGTGGTCCTGGTGACCCACGACCCCGGTGCTGTAGAGGCCCTCGAGCCCGAGCGGGTGATCATCCTGCCCGACGGGACCGAGGACCTGTGGAGCCAGGAATACATGGAGATCGTCGAACTCGCGTGACCAGCACCCCTCGATTTTTCGTCGGCCGCCTCGCGGCGGGGTGGTCGTGCGGCTACGGTGAGAGTGTCGCCGGATCCGGACTGACGCCGGATGCCCCGTCGACGGTCTCACGGAGGAGGTCGACCAATGGACGCAAAGCCAGTCGTCGTAGGGGTGGACGGGGGCCCGGACTCGCTCAAGGCCCTGGCCTGGGCCGCCGACTACGCGAGCACGGTCGGGGCGCCCGTGATCGCGCTCGCCGCAGTGGAGACGCCGGCAGTCGTCGGCCCGTACGCCATGGCCGGGTGGGTGGACCCCGAAGTCCTGGAGGACAGGGCTCGCACCATGCTCGCGGACTCCGTTCGGGACACTCTGGGTGACGAGGCACAGGTCGAGCAGACCGTGATCCGCGGTCATCCTGCGGAGGCGATCGTCACCGCGTCGCAGGACGCCCGGCTCGTGGTGGTGGGCAGCCGGGGATGGGGTGGCTTCCGCGGACTGCTCATGGGCTCGGTGAGCCAGCATGTGGTGTCGCACGCGCACTCGCCCGTCGTGGTCCTGCCGCGTCAGTCCGAGGACGCCTGAACGACTCGCCTCCAGGCTCAGGTCCCGACACGGCGAACCAGTCCCGAGAGGACGTCCGGAAACCGGGCCGACACGCCGCGGCGGGGAAGAGCGTTCAGCGCATCGACCCGGCCGGGAAGATCGTGGTGACGACCGGTGACCAGGTGCTCGATCGCGACCAGCATCGCTTCGGGATGGGTGTCCAACGCACTGTGGCCGTTGTCGATCCGGGCGACAACCGGGTCCGGGGCGATCGAGGCCACGCGATCAGCGATGGCGGGCGGTGTGCGCAGATCCCTGGTACCGCTGAGAAGCACCATCGGCCAGGTGAACCGGGAGGTCTCGCGACGCAGGTCGACCGGCTCCGCATCGAACCCGGGGAACCGGTGCGCGATCGGAGCATAGGTGAGCGCGGGATCCAGGGGCAGGCCGTCCGTGGGCGCGCCGTACCCCAGCTCGCGGAATCCGATCGTCCCGGCGAGGTCGAACTCGTAGACCCCCGGAACGCGAGCGGGCGAGCCACCCCTGGTCGCGTACGTCTCGAGCAGTCGCCAGGCCACGGCGTCCGGGGTCGGAAACCGTCCCCGTCCCCGCACCCTCGCCCGCAGTAGCGGACCGAGCAGTTCCGGCCCACCCAACTCATGGGCCGCGCGGATCACGTCGAGCAGTCGCCGACCGTCCTCCCCGCGCGCGTGGAGACGTCGCACATCCGCCGCGATGTCGGTGTCTGCCTCCCAGAATGTCGAGCGCACGGCCCGCCGCTCCAGGTCGATGTCCGTCGACGACTGCAGCGCCGAGTCCAACAGCATCCCCGCGACGCGTTCCGGGTACAGGGCGCCGACGCAGGACACGACGTAGCTCCCGTAGGAGGATCCGGCGAGGTGAGCCGAGTCCACGTGCTCCCGGTCGAGAACCGCGGCGATGTCCCCGGCGACGGCGGCGACCCGCATGGCCGATTCCGGCAGGTCCCGCCCGGAGGTGTCGGTGCGGGACAGGCCGACGCCCCTGTGCTCGATCATGATCAGATCGAGCCCGAGGCGACCGGCATGGCGCCTGAACCCGCGATAGGGGAGCACCGAACCCAGTCCCGGGCCGCCGGGGACCACCACCGTCGGGCGGCGGGTGCGCGGGCCGGTCCGCACGTAGGCCAGGTCGAACGCGGGCCTGCCATCGTCGGCCGGTCGTCTGACGCTGCGCACTCCCGGGGTACCGGCCACCAGGGACGACACCAGCGGGCGGTGCAGTATCACGTTTCCACCGACTGCCTCACCGGTGTCGACCGGCGGACCGGTCCCGGCCGCAACCCGAGAGCGAAGGACACACCTGACCGCGCGATTCTCAGATCCGCTGCTCGTGAACGTCCTCGAGGGAGGCTGCATCGGCCGCGCTCATTCTCGTGATGGGCTCTCCGTTCCACACGATGTCGTCGCCCAGAGCGCCCAGCAACTCCTTGCGCTGGCCGTGGCTCAGCTTGGCACCGTGGATGAGCGTCGCGGGGCTCCACATCATGGCGAAGGAGTCGTGCCACCCCGAACCGACGTCCTTCACGTGGAGCAGGTCGTGCAGTGAGGTGGGCAGATGCTTGAGCGGCTCGGCGAACGCGTCGGCGAGTACGGCAAGGCTGATCTGGCGCTCGACGCCCGGTTCGACGACGAACGGCTCGGAGTTCCCGCCGGTCAGCGCCTGCTCGAGCTCCTCGGCGCCGAGCAGGATGACGCCGTTGGTCGGACGTGGATTGCACTCGATGGCGTAGAACTGCCCGTTGTCGTCGACGAAGTCGAAGGAGAGCTGGCCCGTGAACCCAGGATCGAGTGCCTCGACGATGCGCCTGGTGTAGTCGAGGGTGTCGGTGCTGTCCACGGCGAGGAAGGTGATGCCCGTACTGTGCGCCCACTGCTCGGGCGCGCGATAGGTGCAGTGCGAGGTGACCCGGCCGTCCACGACGGTGCTGTAGGTACACACCATGGGGCCGTCGACGAACGGTTGGACGAGCCACGGCTGTTCCTCGGTGGGGTGGCAGTCGTCAACGGACATCTTGCCCGCCAGCGGCCCGGTGTTGGTCAACAGACCCACGCCTCCCCGCGAGAACGCCGCGCGAGCGAAATAGCGCGGGTACTTGTCGATGGCGGCCATCAGCGAGGCATGGTCTGTGGCGACGACTGTCTCGGGGATCGGCACTCCGGACCGCTCCACCAGCCGCTGGAAGCTGGCCTTGTCGTGCAACTGCGCGAGCTTGGCAAATCTCCCGGCGAAGAGCGTGACCCCCGCGGGCAGATCGGCGGCCCGGGCCGCGAGGTAGAACACCTCCTCGAAGGTCGGGATGATCAGGTCGATCTCGTACTCTCCGACGATCCGGTTCACGTCGCGGATGAACTGGTCGGTGTCGTAGCGGGGGGAGGCCGTGACGGCGTGGCCCGCGAGGTACTTGGAGTGACTGCCCGTCGCTCCCGAGTAGGTGTCGCTCGCCACCACGGTGTGACCACGGCTGCCGAGCTTGCGGATGATGTCCAGGGCGAAGGTGTTCCTGGAACTGGTGACGAGTACGCGCATCGTGGTCCTCTCAGCGGCGGTGAACACTGGTCATACTATTGCCGACCCGGGCGCGACCGGTCCCCAATCGGTACTACTGTCGAGACGACGAAACGGGGGCGCATGCACGAGGTGGCGGGATGGATCGCGGCCGTGCCGACACTGATCGGGTTCGGCCTGGCGCTGGGCCTGAGTCCCGCGCTCTACGGCGCGACCGCCGACATCCTCGCGCGGAATCAGAACGTGCGCGCACGTATGACGTGGTTGCTCACGGGTCTGGCGTCCGGGGCCACCGCGCTCGCGCTGGTCCTCCACGGCGTCAACCCCGCGAATCTCGTGGACCAGGTCCACCGGCGCGGGGATGCGGTGGTGGAGAATCGCGACGTCGACCTGGTGGTGGGCGTGCTTCTGCTGGCTCTGGCGTGCGCGATGGTGCTGTGGGTCCGGGTCGTCCCCGAGCTCCCACGACGCCCGGAGCGGGCACCCGACCAGAGCTCGCCGCCGGCCGCCCTGTTCGTCCTCGGGTTCACCTCGGCCGTCATCGGCCTGACCACACTTCCGATCATGTATCTCACCGGACGGTTGGTCGAGAGCGTGAGCACGGATCCCGTGGTCAGGGTGTGCGCCTACCTCGTCTTCCTGGTCGCGCTGATCGGACCGTTCGTTCTCCTGGCGTGGGTGTGGTCACGCTTCCCCGTCGCCACCCGGAAGGTCACCGCGGCGTACGAGCGGATGCTCGGATGGGACACGCGGTGGGTGGCGTTCGCCGTGATGACCGTCGGCGGGGTCGCACTGGTGGGATTTGCGACCCTGCTGCACCGCTGAACCCCGCTCGGGCGGTTAGGCGATCCTTAGCGACCACCCTGACCAGGGGGTTTGAGACACTTCTTCCCATGGACCTCGTTTTTGACATCGTTCTGATCCTACACTTCATCGGCCTGGCCGGAATCATCGGCGGGTGGCTCGCCACCATCAAGGCGCCGCTGGTGAACAAGGCGATCCTGCACGGTGCGATCCTCCAGGTCGTGACCGGCCTTCTACTCGTCGGCCTGCGCGAGATGCAGGACGTGGACCTCAACCACATGAAGATCGGGGTCAAGCTCGTCATCGCGATCGTCATCCTGGTCGTGGCGGTGATCGGCGTGCGCCGGGAGGCCAGGGCCGCGGGCAGCACGAGGACCCTGGCGAACGTCGCCGGCATTCTGGGAGTGGTCAACGTCGCCATCGCGGTCCTGGTCTGACGCGATCCGGGCCTGACCCGGTCCTGGTCTGCGCCGGTCCTGGTCTGACACAAGCACGTGCCATCACGCGCCGCCCCTCGACTCCGGTCGGGGGGCGGCCGTCGTCGTGGACCTGACTACTCCATCACAGCCGCGAGGTACGCACGCACGAGCCGGGCGCCCACCTCGGCCGGGAGGCGCTCGATCGCCGCGAGGAGTGGCGCCATGCCGTCGTCTTTTCCACCTGTGTCGCCGAGGACCCCGGACACCATCGCGTGCACGTCATCCTCGTTGAGGGTCAGCAGATCACCGGGGGAGAGGGCGCCGGCCTCCAGCGCGGCCAGGACGTCGGCGAACGCCGCCGGGGGCGACGGGTCCGGCATCCCGCGCACCGCGTCGGCGGACGCCCGCGCCACGGCGAGGATCTCGTCCGTCAAGCGTTCGGTCACCGGGGTGATGGTGAGGTGGGACGACGACGGCAACGCACCGCGCTGCTGGCGGTAGGCCGGTTGCGCCTGCACCGCGATGCCCCTTCGACCGCACTCGTCCGCCCACAGGTGGGGGTGGACCCGCCCGGCATCTCCCACCGACCCGTCGGCCACCACGGTGATCAGGGGTCCTGGATCGGAGTCGATCACCCGCAGGCCCTCGATTCCGGACAAGCCCTCCACGAGGGCCGCGGTCGCCCTGGCGGTGCGCGCGACGAGTTCGGACTGACCGTCGTCGCCCAGGGCCTCGAGCACCGCCCACGCGGCGGCCGCGGGTTCGAGTGGCTTGGACCCGGACAGGGTGGGGTTGACCACCGGGTAGCCCGGCCAGTCCACGGTGGAGAACCAGGATGCGCGATGCCTGGTGCGGCCCCGGCTGAGCAGCACCGAGGTCCCTTTGGGGGCGAAACCGTACTTGTGCAGATCGGCGGAGATGCTGGTCACACGCCCGATTCGCAGATCCCACATCGACCCCACCCCGCCCGGCCAGAACGGCAGCACCAGTCCGCCCAGGCAGGCGTCGACGTGCAGCCCGATCCGCGGGTCATGGTGCGCGTCGAGCCCGGCGGCGACCTGTTCGACCGGGTCGATCACACCGGTGGGGTAGGAAGACGCCGAGCACACCACCAGGCAGGTGTCCCGATCCACGGCACCCAGGAGGTCCGCGGCGGACACGCGGCCCGAGGCGGGATCCACCTCGACGCCGACGAACCGCATCCCCAGGACGTGAGCGGCCTTGCGGAACGCCGCGTGGACGGTCACCGGGGCGACGATCGTCCCGCCGCTGCCGGGGGCACGCCCCGCGACCTCCCGGGCCGCCAGACACGCCAGCATGCAGCTCTCGGTGCCGCCTGACGTCACGACACCGTGGACGTCGTCGTCGATATCCCGACC
>NZ_JAALDV010000396.1:0-4693 GCF_014145045.1 Dietzia sp. DQ12-76 | reverse complement strand
CGGTCGACCGCCGCGGCCACCTGCTCGGAGAGCCTCTCCCGGACGCTCTCCGCATCCGCCAGCTCGGCGCGCCGCGTCACCAGGTCATCTGCGGCCAGCCGGAACGTCGCGTCGCGGAGGTCGGCCTGGACGGACTGGGCCCGCCGCGCCACCTCGGCCTGGCGTCCGAGCGGTTTGAGTTGGCGGCGCAGTTCGCCCGTCAGGTCGGTCAACCGATCGAGGTTGCCCTGCATCCCGGCGAGCTTGCGCTGGGCCTTCTCCTTGCGGCGGCGGTGCTTGAGTATCCCGGCCGCCTCTTCGATGAAGGCCCTGCGCTCTTCCGGTTTGGACTCGAGGATCTCGGCGAGCTTGCCCTGGCCCACGATCACGTGCATCTCGCGCCCGATGCCCGAGTCCGAGAGCAGCTCCTGGACGTCCATCAGCCGGGCACGGTCCCCGTTGATCTCGTACTCTGCCGCGCCGTCGCGGAACATCCGGCGGGTCAAGGACACCTCGGCGTAGTCGATCGGCAGGGTGCCGTCGGAGTTGTCGAGGGTGAGCGTGACCTCCGCGCGGCCGAGCGGCGACTTGCCGGCGGTCCCGGCGAAGATCACGTCCTGCATCTTGCCGCCGCGCAGTGACTTGGCGCTGTGCTCCCCCATCACCCAGGTCAGGGCGTCCACGACGTTGGATTTGCCGGAGCCGTTGGGGCCGACGACGCAACAGACGCCGGGCTCGAACCTCAGGGTCGTGGGCGCCGCGAAGGACTTGAAGCCCTTGAGCGTCAGCGACTTGAGGTACACGGATGTCCATCCTATGGCACGGCCGGCTACCGCCCCGGAGCCGCGACTCCTGCGGCGGGGATCGCGGCCGCGCGTCGGCGGGCCGCCGGTGTCACCGCCAGTTTGTGGATCTCGGACACCGCGATGACCGTGGCGCCGACGGCCACACACAGCACCCACTCACCGGGGCTCAGCGCGCTCAGGCCCATCGGGCCGGCCAGGACCGGCCAACTCACCACCATCACCTGCAGGCAGGCGGCGACCGCCGTGGCGACCAGCAGCAGCGGGTTCGCCAGGGGGTTGAGGGTGAACACCGAGCGACGCAACGCCCGGGCGTTCATCACCTGGAAGAAGCTCGCCGCCACCAGCACCGTCAGCGCAAGTGAGCGGGCGTGGTCGGTCTCGATCCCGTCCCAGATCGCGCGCTCGTAGACCACCAGCGTCACGACGGCTATCCACACCCCGCTCAGCGCGGTCCGCCACCACATAGGGGCGTCGAGGACACCCTCACCGGGATTCCGGGGAGGCACCTCCAGTTCGTCGCCCTCGCCGGGCTCGAAGGCGAGGGCGATCACCTGTATCCCGGACGTCACCAGGTTCGCCCACAGCATCTGGACCGGCAGGAGGATCAGGGGGGAGTTGGTGAAGACGTTGACCGCGACCGCCAGCAGCGCCGCGATCGCCGTCGACAGGAGGAAGAAGGTGGCCTTGCGGATGGTCGCGAAGGTGACCCGCCCCTCCTCCACGGCGTGGACGATCGTGCTGAAGTCGTCGTCCGTGAGCACGATGTCGGAGGCCTGGCGGGCGACGTCCGTGCCCGAGCCGCCCATCGCGACCCCGATGGAGGCGACGCGGAGTGCGGGCGCGTCGTTGACGCCGTCCCCGGTCACCGCGACAACGTTGCCCATCGCCATGAGCTGGTCGACGATCCGCATCTTGTCCTGTGGCGACACCCGGGCTGCGACCGTGGCATCCGCCAGCCGGGCCCGGAGCATCGTGTCGTCCAGGGCCGCGATCTCGGCACCTGTCAAGGGGGGCGTGCCGGTGTCCAGCCCGAGCCTCCCGGCGATCGCGGCGGCCGTGACCGGATGATCTCCGGTGATCATCATCACCCGGATCCCCGCCGACCGGCAGCCGGCGATCGCCTCCTGCACGCCCGGACGTGGTGGATCGGTCATCCCCTCCAGGCCGAGGAAGGTCAGGTCCCCTGGTGCTCCCTCGAGGGTCCCGCCGGCCAGCCGCGGATCCCCGTCCCCGAGCTCCCGGCGGGCCGTGGCGATCACCCGCAGCCCCTTCGAGCCCAGTGCCTCGTTGGCGGCCAGGACGGCGGCCCGATCGATGTTCGTGGTACCCCCTGCGGTGAGCATGCTCGAGCACATCGCGGAGACCGCATCGGGCGCACCCTTGACGTACAGCACCGGCCGACCGCCCTCGCTCCGGATCGTCTGCGAGAACCCGAGCTCGGGCTCGTACGGCATGTGCGCCACCGGGGCGGCGGCCCGTTCCATAGGCGTGACCACGCCCAGTCGCACCGCCACCGCTGCCATCGCCGCATCCACCGCGTCGCCGGTGAACCGAAGGGGGTCGTCCCGCGTCGGGACGGCCTCGTTGGTCAGCGCGCCCGCGCGCAGGGCGGCCTCCGCGACGGCACTCATCCACCCGGTGTCGGCGCCGACCCCGGTCGCGGCGTCGACGGTGATCTCCCCCTCCGTGGTCCACAGCCGTTCCACGGTGAGCAGGTTCTGTGTCAGGGTCCCGGTCTTGTCCGACCCGATCACCGTCGTGGACCCGAGGGTCTCCACCGACGGCAGGTGCCGCACGATCGCATTGCGCCGCGCCATCCGGGCCACGCCCACGCTCATCGCCACGGTGAGCACCACGGGCAGCGCCTCGGGGATCGCGGATACCACGAGAGCCACCGCGGTCCGGAACATCAGCGAGACATCGTGCCCGAGCGCGAGGCCGGCGGCGAAGACGCCCAGCGCGGAGATCCCCACGATCAGGCCGATCCACCGCTCCATGGAGTGGATGAGGGCGGTGAGCGGTGCCGCCGCCGCGGTGTCCTGGATCAGCTCGTTGATGGCCCCGAGCTCGGTACCCGCACCGGTTCCGACCACGACCCCCGTCGCACGGCCCGACGAGATGAGCGAGCCGCTGAACGCCATACCGGTCCGATCCCCGGTCGGCGCATCGGGGGCGACCGGATGCGTGTCCTTGTCCGTGGCCAGGGACTCACCTGTGAGCATCGACTCGTCGACCCTCAGGGACACCGCCTCGATCAGCCGCAGGTCGGCGGGGACGCGGTCGCCGCTCTCGAGGTGCACGAGATCACCGGGCACCAGCGCGGCCGAGTCGATGGTCTGCACCTGACCGTCCCGGCGCACGCGGGCGGTGGGTGAGGCGAGGGATTGCAGGGCCCGGACCTCTGTCTCCGCCTTGCGCTCCTGCCAGAACCCGATCGCCGCGTTGAGCACGACCGCCGCCGTGATCGCGGCGGTGTCCACCAGGTGACCCTGCGCCAGGGTGATCGCGGCGCAGAACATCAGGAACAGGACCAGGGGGCTTCGGAACTGCCGGAGCAGCACCCGCCAGGCGGCGGTCGCGTCGGTCGCCTCCAACCGGTTGGGACCGTGGCGCTCCAGACGGTGCGTCGCCTCATCGGAGGTCAGTCCCGTGGTGCCGGCGCCCACCCGGTCGAGTACGTCCGGCACCTCCAGTGCGTGCCAGGCGACGTCGGCCACGCCACCGTCTCCGGTGCCTGAGGTCATGGTCCGGTCCTCCGATCTGTCTCTCAGGTCGCGATCGGTCCACCTCCAGAATGCCCCTGCCCGGCCCGGGCCCGCGGCCGAGAACGCGTTCAGCGCTCGCGGAATCCGGACAGGTCCCCCCGCGCCCGGTCCCAGGACTCCACCACGAGCTCCACCCTGCCCGGCCCGTCTCCGCCCCGCAGCAGGTCGACGAGCTGAAGGCATGCCCGGCGGGGCCCCTCCGCCACGACGTGGACCCGTCCGTCCGGCTTGTTCGCGGCGTAGCCCACGAGCCCGAGCTCGAGTGCCCTGGAACGCGTCCACCACCGGAAACCCACGCCCTGCACCTGCCCGTGGACCCAGGCCACCAGCCGGACCGTATCGGGCGCCGGTGCGCTCACGGAGCGTCTCCGCCGGTCCGGTCGATCCCGGTGTCGAACCGCAGCCCGATCTCTGTGCCCGCGGTGAGCGTCCGGCCGACCGTGCAGGTCGCGTCGACCGAGCGACGGATCATGCCGAGCACCCGGTCGGCCATGGCCGGGTCGAGCCCGGTCAGGTCGAGTTCGTAGATCTCCTCCAGTCGCGGGTACCGCTCGGCCTCGCGGTCGGCGTCCCCGGAGACGCGGACGGTCGCGGCGTAGTCATCACCCAATCGGCGCGAGATCGTGAAATCGGAGGCCATCGCCGTGCACGCGCCGAGCGCGATCTTGAGCAGTTCCCCCGGGGTGAACACTCCCTCGACGTCCGCCGAGCCGATCTCGACCCTCGCACCTCGCGACGAATGCCCCACGTACCGCCGGGTCCCGGACCGCTCGACCCGGAGATCGGTGGCGGGCGGCGGGGACTGGGAAGTGTCGTCCGGGTCGGTCATCGTCATGTCGGTCATCGTACGGAGCTGGGCCGACGCACCACAGCACGCCGGGGCGGCCTCTGGCAGCCCGGGCAGAAGTGTGAGCCACGGTTCATGAACTCTTCCCGGACCACCGGTGTGCCGCAGCGCGCGCACGGTCGCCCCGCCTGCCCGTAGACGTCGAGCGACCTGTCGAAGTACCCCGACGCGCCGTTGACGTTGACGTACAGGGCGTCGAAGGAGGTGCCCCCGGCGCCCAACGCCTCCGCCATCACCTCGCGGGCGTGGCCGAGGAGCCGGCGGACGGTGCCCAGCGTCAGCGCTCCCGCGCGCCG